>NZ_JAKSYK010000202.1:0-325 GCF_022829425.1 Methylobacterium sp. J-072
TGCGGCGACAGGGTTTGCCTCGGCGTACCCCTGGCGCATCGCCCACGAAAACAACGCTGAGAGGCAAGTGCGTCCACGATTCGCCGCGTGGGGGCCATGCTTCTCTGCAACCGAATTTAACCAGGCAGCCACGTCACGCCGCTACCTAGCCCCGCTGCATGACTTATCAGCCCACGGTACTGCACGGCGTGACCGCCCCTGCGTCAGCAGGGGTCGGGAGAGGGGAACCCGGCTTCCAGATTTGGCGGAGCAGGCGTGCGAGCCGGAGCTTCGATCTGCACCGGCGCACCCCTCTCCCGACCCCCTTCGGGGGCCACCCTCCCCC
>NZ_JAKSYK010000206.1:0-4362 GCF_022829425.1 Methylobacterium sp. J-072
CCGCCGTTCCCGACAAACCCAGTGATCCGCTCGCGAAGGTCCAATGAATAGCAGCCGCCCATGATCCTCCTCCTCGCACAAGCGAATCAGTTCGACAGCCCAGCCGCAACCCACGAGTCTGATTTCTAGGACGACGCTCTAAGCTCTTGAAGTAGAACGGCGCAGCCAAACTCAAGCCGACGGCTTCACCGTCGCGGATTCTACTCCGCTCATTGCCCAAGAGTTGCACTGACGCTCGAAGCCTCCACCCCGTCATCGCCAACAGACAATTCCGGGGCGCCGCAGGCGAGCCCGGCTCCGAAGGGGCCGCCGGAGGCGGCAATCCAGAGCCGCCGACGGTGCAAGAGCCTGCTCCACCTGTGGTTCTGGATTCCAGGCTCCGCTTCGTGGCCCCGGAATGACCGGATGGTTGGCTGAGCCGTCGCGCGCCTCGGCTCACCGAGCCCGTGGCGAAACATTGCGGCCGAGCCGCCGCCAGCCCGCGACGAGGCCGGTGAGGGCGATCCCGGCGGCGAGCAGGTTCAGGAACCACTGGGCGGCGTCGCGCAGAGCGGGGTGGCCGGTCAGGACCGGCAGGTCGAGGCGATGCGGGGCGTCGAACAGCCAGCGGTTGATGCGGCCGGAGCGGTCCAGGCGCTGGAGGATCGTGCCGTCGCGCGGGTCGATGTGAAGCCAGGTGGCGGCCGGGTCGTCGAAGCGCAGGCGCAGGACCGGCAGGGGCCGCGGGTCCGTTCCGTGCGGATACCAGTAGGCGTCGTAGGCTTCGAGGTGCCGGGCCGCGCGGTGGTGCCCGTCAGGGATCGCCGCGGCGGCGGCTTCCGCCAGGGCGGCGGGGTCGGGGCCGGGGCCGCCGTCCGGGGCGACGGCGCGGAGGCCATCCGGCACGGCGGCCACCAGCCACCAGCGGCCGCCGATGGCGGTGAAGCGCACGGACCGGGCATCCGGTCCGGCGAGATCGGGAAGCCGACCGGTATCGACGCCGATGGTGCCGGGCGTTCCGGCATAGGCGGCGCTCATCCCGGCGGGCGGGGCGCTCGATGCGAACCAGCGGTTCGGGTTCATGGAGATCCAGCCGCTCACGATGAACGCCCCGAGCCCCAGCCCGCCCACGAGGCCGAACAGGTGGTGCCAGCGGGCCAGCCCGCGATAGGGCGTCACGGCGCCGTTGGCGTAGCGGCGGCGCAGGCGCAGGCGCCAGATCCCGATCGTGAGGCCGCTGAGCGCCCCGAGGGCGGCGAAGCCCGAGAGCCAGAGCAGGACCGTGCGCCACAGCTCCGCCCGGGCGCGCAGCGGCGTCAGGTAGATCCAGTGCGGCACCGAGCCGAGCCAGTTCCAGGCGCGCTCGAACCGGGTCGTGTCGAGGGCGATCTCGCCGGTGACCTGCGAGACGTAGAGCTCGGTCCCCGCCGGGTCGCCGAGGGCGACCTTGTGGAACGGCCGCAGCGGGTCGTAGCGGGCGGTGACGGTCCACTGGTCCCGCTCCACCGGCTCGACGCGGGCGCCCGGCCGGGTCCCGGCAGCGAGCCGCAGGGCCGCCTGCGCGTCGACCGGGCCGAGCCGCGCGCCGGTCCGGCCCGAGACCGTCGCCCGCGCCCCGTCGCGCCCGGTGATCCGGTAGACCGGCTCGTCGCCGCGCATCTCCAATCCGAACGCCGCCGGTACGCCGGGAAGGCCCCCGGCCGCGAGCGCCGTATCCGGCGAGACCGCAACGTGCTCCCAGGCGATCGGCGTCAGGTGCGCAAGGCGCTCGGCCTGGGTGAGCGTCGGGAACGGCACGTAGAGCATCACCAGCCCGGAGCCGATCCAGAGGGTGAAGAACAGGGCCGTGGCGATCCCGGCCCAGCGGTGGAACAGGAGCAGCCAACGGCGGGCCGCCTTGCCGGCCCAGCGCCTCACCAAGTCACCGTGTAGGCGAGCTCCACCGAGCGCGGCCGGCCGAGCAGCCAGTTGGTGCCGACGCCGTTCACGGCGTTGCCGCTGATCGAGTAGACCTTGTCGAACAGGTTGTAGACCCGCAGGCTCAGGCGCGAATCCGCCGTCACCTGATGGTCGAGCACGAGGTTGACGAGGTTGTAGGCCGGGCGCCGGGCCGTGTTGGAGAAGTCGCTGTAGACCTGCCCCACGTTCTGGAGCCCCACGCGCGCCGTCCAGGCGCGGGACAAATCCCAGGTCAGCCAGAGGTTGGCGACCCGCTCTGGCACGTCGATCGGCTGGTTGCCGGCATACGAGACGGTGACGTCTTTCACAGTCTGGTCGAAGGCATCGTATTGCGCGTGCAGCAGCGCGAGGTTGCCGTCGAGCCGCCAGCCCGGGCTGAACTGCCAGCCGAGCGCCAGCTCGAAGCCCTGCGAGGATTGCTGGCCGACTTGGGTCGACAGCGTCGGCTGGCCCGGCACCGCCGAGATCAAATTGTCCTTCACGATCCGGTAGCCGGCCACCGTCCATTCCAGCGCGCCGTTAAAGGCGAGCCCCTTGGCGCCGATCTCGACCTGCGTGCCGGTGGCGAGCTGGAAGCCGGAAAGCGATTGCGTCAGGGTGATGAGGCTGTTCACCGGGTCGGTGGCGAAGCTGTACTGCGCGTAGAGCGCGCTGTCCGGCGTCGGGTTGTAGACGAGGCCGAACCGGTAGCCGAGCGCCTGATAGGTTTTTTCGAACTGCGTGCCCGCCTGCAGATCCTGCCGATGGAGCGTCGGCACGTCGAGCCGCACGCCGGTGAGGAACGAGAGTTTTTCGGACAGGATCACCCGGTCCTCGGCGAAGACCGAAGCCTGGCTGGTCTGCGTGGCGTAGGCCGGCCGCGCGCGACCGTTCTGCGGGAAGAAGCCCGGATCGTAGCCGGTCAGCGGCACGCTGGTATTCTGGTCGAAGTAAAAGTTGTTCGTGTGGCGGAAGTCGATGTGGTTCACATCGAATCCGACCGCGAACGCGTTCGGCAGGCCGAACAGGCTTCCCTTGAAGCTGGCGTCCAGGCGATTCCCGACCTGTTCCTGGCTGTGGTAGATCTCGAGGTAATCGCCGCGGTCGACCAGTCCCGTCCCGCGGTTGTAGGCGTATTGCTCGACATCGAGCCAGTGGCGCCGGCTGGTGAGCCGGTAGGCGGTGTTGCGCACGATGATGTCGGCCGAAGGCGTCCACTCGGTCTTGAACTGGGTCCAGTTATCCGCCCAGGTGATCTTCGCGTCGCGGACGTTGTAGTTGTTGAATCGGATCAGGTCCGGAATGCGGCCCTCGACCAGGGGCGTCCCCCAATAGCGCGCGGGCTCCTGGTAGCCGAGATCGTGGCTCACCGTGAAGGCGAGGTCCGGGCTCGGCTGGAACAGCAGGGCGGCCGAGACCGCGAGGTTGCGGAAATCGCCCTCGGGCCGGATCCAGCCGTCGGCGCGGTTGCCGCTGATGTTGAGGCGGTACGCGAAGGTCTCGCCGAACTCCTCGCGGCCGAGCGCCCCGCCCGAATCCAGCGCGAGCCGCGCGACCCCGTCGGTGCCGATCACCGCGCGGGCGGTGTTGATCGGCACGAAGACCGGCTTCTTGGGCACGACGTTGATGACGCCGCCGATGGCACCGTCGCCGTACAGGACCGAGGACGGCCCGCGCAGCACCTCGATGCGCTCGACGTTCCAGGTGTCGAACGGGAAGGTGACGGTGTTGGCGCCGACATAGAAGCGGGTCCCGTCGTAGAGCTGCTGGATCGAGTTCGGCCCCGCGAAGCCGCGGGAGGTGAACGCGCCGTTGCCGTTGCCCGGGGCTGCGATCGTGGTGATGCCGGTGGCGTCCTGGGTCACCGCCTCGGCGATCGTGTCCTGGCCGCGCAGCCGCGCGGTCTCGCCGGACACGATGTCGACGCTCGCGGGCGTCTCCAGCGGCGTCAGGCCGAGCCGGCTGGCGGTCCGATCGGGGGTGCGCAGGTTCAGCCCGATCGGGGCGGCGCGGGTCAGGCTGACGCCGCCCTCGCCCTCGACGGAGAGCTGGTCCAGGGCGACGGTATCTTGGGCCGCGGCTTGGCTCGCCAGGAGGGTGAGGAAGGCAGCGCAGAGCGGCGTGCTCCGGCCGCGGGGATACTTTTCGGATAGGAACATGGTGTGAAGAGGTCCGTGCTCGGCGACCGCCGGCCCGGATGCCCTACAAGCAATGTAATAACATTACAAATGCTGCTGCGCGCCGGAACCGATCCTGCCGGGGCGTGAAGCCCTGGACGGAGGATCGAGCCGCGCGGGAACGCGGCCGGGATCGGCACGGTGAGAACGGGCATCGGGAACCGGGACGCGGGCGCGCTTGCTGTGGCACGTCACCGCGAACGAGGCCTCGCCGACCATGCTCGCGCACGGGCGTCTCGACACCCGCCAGGACACCCCGCCCAGCGCG
>NZ_JAKSYK010000209.1:0-273 GCF_022829425.1 Methylobacterium sp. J-072
TTCCACTACGTGACGGCCGGCCCGAACGAGGTCGTGCCGGAAGAAGAGGAAGAGGCGGTCGAGTACGACGAGGCCAAGCGCCGCGGCGAGACCGGCAGCGGCGAGGCGCGGCCGCACTAGACGCGACGGTCTCCCTCCCCCGCAGAGGGGGGAGGGAGAGCGGGTGGCAGATCCCGATCGGGGGACTCCGACCCTGTGGCCGACACGGTGGAACCGGCATGGCCGGACCGCCCTACTATAATTCCAAGCCGGTCCCTTGCTGCGGCGCAGGGC
>NZ_JAKSYK010000210.1:0-422 GCF_022829425.1 Methylobacterium sp. J-072
TTCCACTACGTGACGGCCGGCCCGAACGAGGTCGTGCCGGAAGAAGAGGAAGAGGCGGTCGAGTACGACGAGGCCAAGCGCCGCGGCGAGACCGGCAGCGGCGAGGCGCGGCCGCACTAGACGCGACGGTCTCCCTCCCCCCTCTGCGGGGGAGGGTGGCCCCCGAAAGGGGGTCGGGAGAGGGGAGCGACGGTGCAGAACAAGGCTTTGCCTGTCATGCGAGTCGCACCCTGTCCTGCACCCGGGTTCCCCTCTCCCGACCCCTGCTCACGCAGGGGCCACCCTCCCCCGCAGAGGGGGGAGGGAGAGCGGGTGGCAGATCCCGATCGGGGGACTCCGACCCTGTGGCCGACACGGTGGAACCGGCATGGCCGGACCGCCCTACTATAATTCCAAGCCGGTCCCTTGCTGCGGCGCAGGGC
>NZ_JAKSYK010000219.1:0-46889 GCF_022829425.1 Methylobacterium sp. J-072
AAGCGGAGCATGTACGGCCGCGCGAAGTTCGATCTTCTGCGCCAGCGCGTCCTCCATACCGCCTGAGATCGACCCGTAGAGCTTGGCCGTACGGAGGCTCGCCAGCACCGAAAGTGCGGATGAACCAAAGTTACACGCCGAAACACAGACGGTGGATCCGGTAGCGGCCGCGGCCGGGAGGGAGAAGGCGAGCGAATGGATCGCTGAGTTTCGGGAAAGGGCGGACTCGAGGCTGCTGGAATGGATCGATACGATGGGCGTCTTTAGCGGGTTCCAGTTAGAGCCCTGGAAGGCTTGGGACGATTTTAGGGCATCCGTCCCGACCGAGGTCAGGGAGGCCATCGACAGGCTGAGCGATTGCGGCCCCGACCCCCAGCCCCTGCGCGGGTGACCGGTCCTTAACGCCACGCGTGCTTCCGTCATCTCTCCGACCAGGAGACCCGACGGCGCCATGTCATCACGTTCAGCCAAGGATGGCGACACGGCGAGGCACCGACTTCCGCCCAAGGTTACCCCGGTTGCCGACCCGCGTTTCCTCGCGGGGGATGAATGGTTCGCCGTCGAGCGCCTGGAAGCCGTGGAGGCCGTCCCCCTCCGTCCGTCGGGCGCCGCCGAGGAGGCGTTGACGCGGGCCCGGCAGATGACGGCAGGCGCGCTCGCGTTGGAATTCGGTGCCTACAGGGCGCCGTCGAAGGATGCCGTCCGTCGGCATGTGCTGGCCGCCGAGTTGAAGCGGCTCAGGGAGCATACTGGCTGAAGACGGCCACGAATCGGGCCTCGCCATCCATGATCTCGGCCTTGGCGGCCTCAATATCGGCGCTTCGGTCGACGCTCCGGTAAACGAGATCGATCGCCTCGGAAATTTTGAGCTGACGCACCGTGCGGGCCAACCTCGGTCGGATTTGCGGGCGTCGATGTGGACAATTGCGGGCGAACTGTCCCCTTTGCATCAGCGGTTCAAACTTTCGTTATTCAAATACTCAATCGCCCCGGCAAAACTCCCAAACCGGGCTTCCATTCACACACACATGCAACGGGAAGGCCCCGGTGACGATGATGCCGAGCTTGCCCGGTACCCAGGCCGAGTTGACGACCGTGACGTAGCTCAGGAAGCCCCGCGGCCGGCTCGTGACGTTGCTGCAGACGAAGGCGCCGCCCTCCTGTTCGGCCATCGCGGTCTTCATTTCAACGATACAATTTGCCAACATACATTCTGCATCCGCCCAAAATCGACGTGCGGCCGCGCGAATCGCATGAGAATTTGCGATTCGGCCCGACCAGCCTGCCCAACTACGAGCGGCGTTGATCCTTCGTCCCCATCGACGGTCGTGGCTGCGAACGAGATGCTGCGTTCGGTGTCAGATGGCGACACCTTACGAAATCTATCGTGTATAAATTGGGAAAAAACGCTGATTTTTCAATGGTTGCGATGTTGCGGACGTCGAATTATGCTGCGATCATAGCAACGATCACTACGAAGAAAGCAAATTTATAATGTGGATGATGAATGGCGGAGAGGGGGGGATTCGAACCCCCGATGCCCTTGCAGGCATGCCGCATTTCGAGTGCGGTGCATTCAACCGCTCTGCCACCTCTCCGCAAGGTGCCTCGATGAGACGGGCGGTGCCTAGCATGCGCGACCGCGCTTCACAAGCGATGTCGCGGCGCCGGGCGCCGATCAGACCACGATGGTGATCGCCTGCGCGGCCCGGGTGAGGCCGGTGTAGAGCCAGCGGGCGCGGTGCTCGCGGAAGGCGTAGGATTCGTCGAACAGGGTCACCCGGTCCCATTGCGAGCCCTGCGCCTTATGGACGGTCAAGGCGTAGCCGTAGGTGAACTCGTCGGTCTCCCGGCGCAGGAACAGCGGGATCTCCTCGTCCGTGCCCGAGATCATCGCGCGCAGCACCTTGATGTCCGTGGCCCGGCGGCGGAGCGCCGGGTCGTCCTCGGGAACGACGTCGAGGCGGATCAGGTCCGGGCGCGGCGGCGCGCGCAGGGCCTGGACCGTCCAGGTCGAGCCGTTGAGCAGGCCCTTCACCCGGTCGTTGCGCAGGCACACCAGCTTCTCGCCCACCGCCGGCATCGGGTCGGTATGGCCGGCGAGCTCCCGGAGCCGATTGTTGTAGAGGCGGCGGGTCTTGTTGAGGCCGACCAGGACCTGGTCGCATTCGAGCACCTCGGCCGGGTCGAGGGTGCGGCGGGAGACGATCCGGCTCTGGCCGTAGGTGCCGAGCTCCAGCCGGCCGCCCTCGCGCACGGTCATGGCCATGCGGACGATCGGGTCGTCCTTGGCCTGGCGATGGACCTCCGTGAGCATCACGTCGGGCTCGGCCTCGGTGAAGAAGCCGCCGCCGCGCACCGGCGGCAGCTGCGCCGGGTCGCCCAGAACCAGAACCGGCCGTTCGAACGACAGGAGGTCGTTGCCGAGGTCGGAATCGACCATCGAGCATTCGTCGATGATGATCAGGTCGGCCTTCGCGGCCGCGCCGGAGCGGTTCAGCGTGAAGGTCGGGCCGCCCTCCTCAGCCTCCTTGGTGCGGTAGATCAGCGAGTGGATCGTGGCGGCGTCGTAGCAGCCCTTCTGGCGCATCACCGAGGCCGCCTTGCCGGTGAAGGCGCCGTACACCACTGTGCCGTCGACATCCTCGGCGATCCGGCGGGCGAGCGTGGTTTTGCCGGTGCCGGCATAGCCGAACAGCCGGAACACCTGGGATCCGCCGTCCTTCCGCCACGCGGCGATGGCCTTCAGCGCCGCGTCCTGCTGCGGCGCATAGGCCGATGGCAGCCCGGCGCTCACGGCCAGCGCACGGTGGGCGGCAGGGACGACAGGATCGAGGCGACGTTGCCGCCGGTCTTCAGCCCGAAGATCGTGCCGCGATCGTAGAGCAGGTTGAACTCGACGTAGCGCCCGCGCCGGACCTGCTGCTCCTCGCGATCGGCCTCGGTCCAGGCGGTGCGGACGTTATCGCGGACGATTTTCGGATAGGCCTCCAGGAAGGCGCCGCCGACATCGCGCGTGAAGGCCAGGTCCGCCTGCGGATCTCCGGTCCAGCGATAATCATAAAAGATGCCGCCGATGCCGCGGGGCTCGTTCCGGTGCTTGAGGTGGAAGTATTCGTCGCACCACGCCTTGTAGCGGGCATGGTCGACCCCGTGGGCCGCGCAGGCGCGCTCCAGGCAGGCGTGGAAGTGCCGGCTGTCCGGGTCCTCCTGGTTGCGCCGGCGCACCAGCACGGGGGTGAGGTCGGCGCCGCCGCCGAACCACGCCTTCGTGGTCACGACGAACCGGGTGTTCATGTGCACCGTCGGCACATGTGGGTTCCACGGATGGGCGATCAGCGAGATGCCGGTGGCGAAGAAGCGCGGATCCTCGGCGGCCCCGGGCATCTGGGCGCGGAATTCCGGGGCGAACTCGCCGTGGACGGTGGAGATGTGCACGCCGGCCTTCTCGAACACCCGGCCCTTCAGCATCGCCATGACGCCGCCACCGCCGGGCTGGCCGGTATGGTCGGTGCGGTCCCAGGGGGTCTTTACGAAGGTCCCGGGCCCTGCGGGGGCATCCGGGTGGAACGGCCCCTCGGCCTCAGCCTCCAGGGTCTCGAAGGCCGCGAGGATTCGGTCGCGCAGGGTCGCGAACCAGGCCGCGGCCTCGGATTTCATGGCCGTCACGTCGGCCTCGGACTGGGGGGCAGTCAGCGCCGCGCGGGCGTCGTCCGGCATCGTCATACGCTAGGCTTTCCCACTGTGCCGATGGGGCGTCAATCGGCGCGCATCAATTCGGCTTGCCGCGCGCGCCGACGCCGAACCGATGCCCCCTTCGGCGGCGCGCGCTCTAGATCGCCCGGTCACGCGCCGGTGCGGCGCCCGCTCGAATCGTCAGGACAGCCCGAGCCCATGGCCGAAACGCTCCGCCTCTTCACCTCCCCCTCCGCCTTCCCGAACCCGCAGCGCCTGCGCCTGTTCGCGCACGAGAAGGGCATCGCCCACCTGTTCGACGAGGTGGTCTACGACATGGCGCCGGGGGGCGAGCAGCGGCAATGGCGCCATCTCAAGATGAACCCCTGGGGCGAGACGCCGACCCTCCTGCTCGCTGACGGGACCGTGCTGTCCGAGACGGCCGCGATCGTGCGCTACCTCGACGCGGCCCATCCGGGGCGCCGCATCACCGGCGACACGCCCCTGGAGCAGGGGCTCGACACGATGTGGGACAACCGGATCTGGGTGCACATCCTCTATCGCATCACCACGATGTTCCACGTGCTGAACCAGGGCCTTGGGCCGAAGCTCGAGCTGACGCACAACCCGCAATGGGGCGAGCATTGCCGCAAGGAAGCGCTGGGCCACGCCGCCCTGGTCGACCGCCATCTCGCGGACGGCCGCTCGTGGATGCTCGGCGGCGATGAACCGACATTTGCCGACATCACGCTCTGCACGGCGATCGCGTTCTCGAAATTTCCGGTCTGCGCCACCCCGCTCGACGAACGGTTCGAGCAGCTCGACGCCCTGTGGCGGCGCTGGCAGGCGCGGGCGAGCTTCAAGGCGGCCTATGCCGATGGCGGCAGCGGCCTGACCGAACTCGATCACCTGAAGACCGCGTAGGCCGGCTCCCCGGCCTCGGTTCGGCGCAGGCGCTCGCCGAACCGACCGCGCGTCAGCCCAGGGCGCTCTCGCGCACGGGCTTGAGCAGGCCGGTGGCGCTCGCCACTAGCGCGCCCTCCGCGTCGCGGATCTCGGCCTCGCAGAAGATCACCGAGCGCCCGGCCCGGGTGACGCGGCCCTCGGCGATGAGGATTCCCCGCCCCGGGGCGAGGAACCGGGTCTGCATGTCGAGGGTCACCACCGGCCGCCCGGCCTTGAGGCGGGCGGCCGTGCCGAGGGCGACATCGAGCAGGGTGCAGATCACGCCGCCATGCGCGATCCCGATATTGTTGGCGTGTTCCGGCCGCAGGACGAGGCGCAGCCGGGTGCGACCCTCCTGCACGTCCAGGGCCTCGATCCCGCAATGGTTCACGAACGGGATGTGGGCTCCGAAAACCGTGCCCTGCTCCGATGATTGGTCCACGTCGATTTCCCCAGATCTCGTCCCGCCGACAGCGTCGTCGTGCGTGCAGTCTACAATCCCACGCGGCGGATACCGCCTGACGCGACGTGTTTCCGGTCCGTTGCGAGACCGGTCAGGGCTTTTCGCAGACGAAGCAGCCGGATTGGCTGTGGCCAAAGGCGTAACAGAGGCGGTCCGCAAGGACCCGATCCCGTTCAAGTCCCGCGCGCCGCTGTCGGTTTGCTCGGGCGACGATTGCAGCTGCACCGACGGCTTGAGTAATATGCGTGTTCATGGCCGACGCGTTGTGCAAAGAAAATCTCGACGACGACTTGATTTTGTTGCACAGACCATAGAACCGTGCCCCACCGTCGGATAAAGGGAGTCATTGATGGACGACATCGCCACAGATCAGCAGCAGACCTTTATCGAGCAGGCGTCGGACATCGTGTCCGCGTATGTCTCGAACAATTCCGTCCCGATCAGCGAATTGCCCGCGCTCCTGGCCGGCGTTCACGCGGCTCTGGCGAAGCTCTCCGCGCCCGCGGCTGCCGTCACCGAGACGGCCGACAAGCCGACGCCGGCCCAGATCCGCAAGTCGGTGACCCCGGATGCGCTGGTCTCGTTCATCGACGGCAAGCCCTACAAGACCCTGAAGCGCCACCTGTCGCGCAACGGCCTGACCATCGAGCAGTATCGCGAGCGTTTCGGCCTGCCCCGCGACTATCCCTCGACGGCGGCCAGCTACTCGGCCCAGCGTTCCGAGCTCGCCCGCAGCCTCGGCCTCGGCCAGCAGCGCCGCAAGTCGGCCGCCGCCCCGGCGCCGGAGCCCGAGGAAGAGCCGGCCGAGAAGCCGAAGAAGGCGACCCGTCCGCGCAAGGCCAAGGAAACGGCCTGATCACGCAAGCGGTCTGATCTTGAGCGCCCCCATACCGGGGCCTCGATCCGGCCGATGGTTCCGGGCGGCACAGGTTCAAGCGTGCCGCCCGAACCCTATCCGCATCCGGGTCTCGCTCGGGCGGCAGGCCCCGCGCAGCGCTGTCGAGACCGATCAGGCGAAATCGGCGAGATCGTCGGCGACGTCCCCCGCTTCCCGCTCCGTCTCGGCTTTTTCGGCCTCGCTCTTCTCAGGCTTGTCGGCCTCGGGCTGACGACCGGGCACTGTCGACCGCCCGCCATCCGTCGGCGCATCACCGCCCTGCCCGTCCTCGGTCCGGTCCGGCACCCGGCTCGTCATGCTGCGCACTCCCGTCGACCTTATCGATTGCCGAGCTAAGCTTTCAGCGCCGCACCCGTTCCGCGCCCGATGCCGCCGGCGCCATGACAGCACGGCCCAACCGGAAAGCCGCAGGCCTTCAGGCCCCGGCGGAAAGGTGGAACGGTGACGCCGCGAGCGCGGACGCCACGAGCCGCCGACCCGAGGGATGGAACGCGCGATGACGGACACGCGACCCGGCGCGGAAGCGAGCCGCCGAGACCTACTGGCGGCCTCGCTGTTCGGAGCCCTTCCGCTCCTTCTGGCCGAGGCCGCGCCGGCCAGCCCGCTCAACCCCGCGCAGACCATCATCCTGTCGCCGGACGCGCTCCCGTGGATGCCGACGAAGGGCTATCCCGAGCGCAGCGCCGACCGTTGCGCGCTCACCGGGGACATCAACGGCACCGGCCTCTACTATACTTTGATCCGCTGGTGGCCGGGCTACATGAGCGCGCCGCACACCTATACGACGGACCGGTTCTGCATGATCCTGTCCGGCACGTGGTGGTGCAACAGCGGACCGGATTTCGACCCCGCGGCCTGCGTCCCCGTGAAGGCCGGCAGCTTCGTCCGCCGCGTGGCGGGCACGCCGCATTATGACGGCGTGGTCCGCGACGGCAGCGAGCCGGCCGTGATCGCGATCTGCGGGGTGGCGCCGGTGAACTATGCGCTGGTCGACCCGTCGCAGCCGGGCTGGCGGCGGGTCTGACGCGGACCGATCGGACGCGACTGATTTGCGCGGACCTGCGTTGAACGCCCGGCAGCAGGGGACGGGAGCAGGGATTGGGCAATCGCTACGGGCTGGAGATCCGCGCCGCCGCGGGTCCCGACGCTCCGGGTCTCGCGGACCTGCTGGCTGAGGCCGGCATCGCGGTCGCGGCGGCGGATCTCGCCGCCCGGCTCGACGCCCTCCAGGGCAGCGGCGGCACGGCCTTGGTCGCGGTGGAATGGGGGCCGCCGAGCGGGCTGATCGCGCTCGCGCCTATGCGCACCCTCGAGTCCGCCAAGGCCCTGGGCCTGATCACCACCCTCGTCGTCGCGGCGGAATCCCGGCGCCGGGGCATCGGCCGGGTCTTGCTGAAGGCGGCGGCGCGGGCGGCCCGGCAGGCCGGCTGCGAGCGGCTGGTCCTGACGATCGGCCCCGGGCAGGACGCGCTGCACGCCTTCGCCGCCGCGGCCGGATTCACCGCGGATGGGCAGATCCTCACGCGTCCTTTGCTGAAGCGAGGGCCCGCGGAGACTTGAGATCCGCGACACCATGGGCACAGCCGGCGGCCAGGATCGAGCGTTGACCCAGGAATACTGGAGTTCCACCGATGCTGCGATCCGAGACCCCACCGTCCCCCGGGAACCTGCAGGCCGATCCGCCGCCGGATTCCGACAACCCGACCTCGGCGCAGCTGAAGGGCGACATCGACAGTGGGCGAACCGGCGACAAGGTCCCGCATGTGGATGTCGGGGCCGCGCCGCTCGGCACCTGCGAGGAAGCCGGAGGGGCGCCGCCGACCTCGCAGGAAGTCCGCCTCGCGCGGCAGAACGAGCGGGCGCCGTCGGAGAAGGCCGCGGCCGGCATCATGCAGCAGCGCACGCCCTGGATCACGCCCGTCTTCGCGAGCGCGATCGTGGCGATCGCGGTGGTTCTGACGCTGTCCCTCTGGCTGACGCACTGAACCCGGCAAGTCCCGGGATGATGCAGGACGGCACGGCCGCGATGGGGGCGGCTTAAAGGTCGATTCACGTCGATGCGGTTAGCGTGAGCTTACTGCAGTCTTGCGTAAACCGATCCTCATGCCCCCATCCGTCGACGCTCCGCCGGACCTGTCCGGGCTTCTCGAACTGGCGCGGATCGAGAATCTCGATCTCAAGCCGGTGATCCTCCGGGTGCAGACCGACCTGTTCGTTCGGGCGCCCGGCCGGGATCGGGCCGAGATCGAGATCTTCGAGTCCCTGGCCTGCGGACTGATCCCCCGGGTGGACGACGAGACCGCCCAGGTCGTCGCCGCCAAGCTCGCCGCCTTTCCGGAGACGCCGCCCTCGGTCCTGGAGGCGCTCGCCATGCGAGGCGGCGCCGTCCGCGACACGGTGGTGACGCTCGCCCCCGTGCTGAGCCACCGCCTGATCGAGGCCGCGCTGGCCGACGGCTCCGACATCGCCGCCCGCATCGCCGCCCGGGTCGGGCTGAGCCGCGAGGCGGTGGACGAACTCTCCCGCGAGGGTCGCCTGGAGATCGACCTGGCGCTCGCAGCCAATCTCGGCATCACCCTGCGCGGGGCGGCGCTGGCCCGCCTCGTGAGCCGCGGCCGCAGCGTCGCCGAACTGGCGCGCCTGCTCCTCGCCCGCCCCGACGTCTCGGCCGCCGACCTCGTGCCCCTCTACCTGCACGCCGACCCGATCCGCCGCGAGGTGATCGGCCGGACCGTCGAGGCGACCGCGGCCCTGCGCCCCTGCCCGCCCCCGCCGCGCGGCCTCGGCGAGACCCTGACTAGTCTCTCGGCCTCGCAGGACGTCCCGACCTTCATCGCCGCCCTGGCCGACGGCCTCGGCGTCGCGCACGACTTCCTCACCGTGGTGGACGATCCGGGCGCGCGCTACGACCTGCTGACGCTGGGCCTGCGCGCCGCCGGCCTGCACGAGGAGGAGGCGGTCTACATCTTCCTCACGCTGAACCAGGGCGTGGCGCGCTCCGCCGAGCGGGTGGCCGGTCTGGTGCGCCTGTTCCGGACCGTGAGCCGCCCGGCCTCCCGCGACCTGATCGCGGCGATCCTCGACACGCCCCTGGCCGAGCGCGGCCGGAGCGAGGCCCACCAGCCGCTGCACGGCCCGGAGGCCAAGCTGCGCCAGGGTCCCGAGCGCGCCGGCGCCCAGCGCCCGCCCCTGCCGATGCGCCCCTTCCGGGCGACCAGCGGCGAAGCCGGCTGAGGCACGAAAATCAGAGGATCCAAAAGGGCTCAGCCCTTTTGCGGGTGAAGGGCGGAGCCCTGGTACTCAGGGGCTCTGCCCCCGAACCCTTGCCAAAGGGCTGAGCCCTTTGGAAACCCATGGTTTTCTGGCGGATCAGCGCGGCTCCGCAGGACCGCGCCAGGCGGGCTGCCGGTCGGAGGCTTCCAGCGTGTCGTTCGAGGCGGGCTCCGGCTCGTCTGCGCCGGCGCGGCGGCTCAGCTCCGCCATCAGGCCCCGGGCCAGGACGGCGCGCACGGCCCGATCGCGGGTCTCGGCAGGAACCGCTTCGAGGGCGGCCGGCAGCGTCGCCTTGGCGCCCGCAGCCACCGATCCCGTGAGCTTGCGGGTCTCCGCGGCCGGATCGGCGCCGTTGCGCAGCAGCGCCAAGTACGAGAGCGCACCGATCACCAGCGCGGCGCGCAGCAGGAAGGTCATCGGACGGGCTCCTTCGCGGGTCTCGATCCCGAAAATCCGCCCGGTTTCGTGAACTCCACCTCAACCGCGTCGGGTTTTCGCGCGCCATGGTGAACGAAGCGCCCGCGCTGGCCGCTGGTTACCTTACGGAAAGCATCCCGCGCATTCGGCCAAGTCTCGCAACACTCGTTTAAGCCGCCCCTGCGACTGTCCGGTAGTCGTTTTGAAGTCGAGCCGGAGGCGCGGGACATGTCGATTGGCATTCACCGCGGCGCGTGTGAGCCTTGCCTGTTAAAAAAGCCCTGACGTCTCTGCTCGACGACCGTCTCGCGGGTCTGGTCCACGAATCCGTGGCCGATGATGCGAGCGTTCGGTTCCGGCACGAGCGCTTCCTGGTGTCCCGCCTCGCCACCGGCATGGTGATGATGGCGGCGCTGCCGCCCTACCTGCTCTGGCGCGGGGTCCCGTCGGGCATCGAGGTTCTGGCGATCGCGAGCCTGCTGCTGCCGGTTCTGGCCGCGGTGCTGCTCGCCCGCACCGGTTCCCTCTGGGTGGCGCATGCGGTCTCGTCGGCGGGCCTGACCGGGCTCGTGGTCTGCCTCGCCGGCCTCACCGGCGGGGCGACCTCCCCGGCGGCGGTCTGGCTGGTGGCGATCCCCCTGGAGGCCCTAGTCTCCGGCTCGATGCGCGCCACGGCCGCCGCGGCTTTCCTGGCGGTGCTCGGCGTGCTGGGCGTCGTCTCCCTCGGCTCCTGGCCCGGCACCCTGCCGGTGATGGACATCTCCGCCGGCGTCGCCCTGCCGGTCTTCGCGATCACCGCGATCGGCCACGTCGCCGCCCAGGCCCTGGAGCACATGCGCAACGAGGGCGCCTGGCGCGAGCGGCTGCGCGACAACGAAGCCCGCGACCGCCTGCTGCTCTCGGCGATCGACGACCTTGTGACCTGGCACGACCGCAACGGCCGCGTGCTGGAGGCTTCGATGTCGGCGAGCCGGCTGGTCGGCAGCGACGCGGCGCGGCTGCGCGGCCACGGCCTGCTGGAGCGGGTCCACGTCGCCGACCGGCCGGCCTTCCTCAAGGCGGTGAGCGATGTCGCGGCGACCGGACAGCCCGCCACCCTGCCGCTGCGGCTGCATGTCGAGCCCGCCGCCGGCCGGCCCGACGGCGCCACCCTGATCCATGCCGAGATGCGCGCCCACCGGATCGCACACGGTCCCCACGACGCGGCCATGACCGTCGTCGCCGTGACCCGCGACATGACCGAGCATCACCGGCACGCCGAGGAGCTGGAGCGCGCCCGCGCCGAGGCCGAGCGCGCCGACGCGATCAAGGGGCGCTTCCTGGCCAACGTCACCCACGAACTGCGCACGCCGCTCAACGCGATCATCGGCTTCTCCGAGGTTCTGGCCGGCGAAGGCGCGATCAGCCTCAGCCCGGACCAGGCGCGGGAATATGCCGGGATCATCGGCTCGTCCGGCCACCACCTCCTCGGCGTCGTCAACACGCTGCTCGACATGAGCCGGATCCAGAGCGGCAACTTCGACTATGCGCCGGAGACGTTCGACGCCGCCGCGCTGGTGCAGACCTGCTGCGACCTGATGCGCCTCAAGGCCGAGACCGCGGGTGTGACCCTGGCGGCCTCCGTGCCGGGCCCGATCGAGATCACGGCCGATCCGAGCGCGTGCCGCCAAGTGCTGATCAACCTGATCTCGAACGCGGTGAAGTTCACCCCGCGGGGCGGCCGGGTCGACCTGTCCCTGCGCCACGGCCCGGACGGGCTGGACATCGTTGTGGCCGATACCGGCGTCGGCGTCGGCGAGGGCGATCTGCCCAAGCTCGGCACGCCGTTCTTCCAGGCCGGGAGCGGCGGCTACAAGCGCCAGCACGAGGGGACCGGCCTCGGCCTCTCGGTGGTGCAGGGCCTCGTCGGCCTGCATGGCGGCGCGATGCTGATCGAGAGCGCCCCCCAGGCCGGCACCGTCGTGACCGTGACGCTGCCCCTGATCTGCCGGGATCCGGCGGCCGCCGCCGGCCCTGCCCCGATCCGCACGGCCGTGCGGGGTGCAGCCGCCCCGCGCCGGTCGGTGGTGCGCCTGCCCCTCGGCCTGTTCGACGCCGAGCCCGCCGCCTCGGAGCCGACCCTGCGCCGGGCCGGCTGAGCCAGCGATCCGCGAGAAGGAGACACGATGTCAGGCTACCGCGAGATCACCGTCCCGGGCGAGGCACGCGCCGTCCGCCGCCCGGCGCCGCGCCACGCCGCCGCCCCGAGCGATTGGCGCGGCGTGCTGGTCGGTGCGGTGAAGGCGACAGGCGCCTCGTGCCGGAACAGCCCGGGCACAGTGCTGAGCAGCGTCGTGGCCGTGGGCGCGGCGGGCTTCATCTGCTTCAACGCGCTGGGCCATCAATCCGGGCGCCATCCGGCCCCGATCCTGCCCAAGGTCGCGACCCAGAAGGCCCCCGCCCCCCGCGAACCGGCAGCGGCCGCGAAGGAGGCGATCCGGGATGTCGTCAAGGAGCCGACGCAGCCCGACCGGGCCGCCGCCCCCGCCAAGCAGGCCGCCCGGGACCCGATCGCCGACCTGATCCGCTCCGACGAGACCACCGCCTCGGTGACGCCCCGGGCCGTGGCGGCCCGGACGACCGCCAAGCCGGTGCAGAAGGACGCGCCCAAGGAGGCCGCGAAGACGGCCAAGCCCGAGACGCAAGCCGATCCGGTGCTGCGGGCGCAGAAGGCGTTGTCGAAGCTCGGCTATCCGGTCAAGCCCGACGGTGCCATGGGGCCGGGGACGCGGGCGGCGATCGAGAAATTCGAGCGCAGCGCCAAGCTGCCGGTGACCGGCGAGGCCGCGGGCCGGACCCTGCGCGCGCTGACGTCCCGCGCCGGCCAAGGTTAGAGCGCGCGCCGCCGAGGTGGATGCCGGTTCGGCGTCAGCGAGCGCGTCACATCAAGAGCCTAAAGTCGTTCCCGATTGCAACGCGATCGGGAACGACTTTAGTTGGTCGCGACCGGCAGCGTCCCGCTTCCGGGAGGCCCGACACGCATGCGCCTGCGCTCCGATTTCTGGGTCTCGGCCCACCTGCGCCGCCTCGGGGTCGAGGGCATCCCGGCTGTGCTGCGCCGACGCGGCTCGCCGGAGGCCGGCGCGATCTTCGTGAAGGTCGACCGCCTCGACGGCACCGCCGATCTCTACGGCCCCGCCCCCCAGGCTCTGTTCGAGGCCGAGGACAGCGGCGACCGCCGCTTTGCCGCCCTGGTCACGGGCGGCACCCCGCTCGACGTCGAGGAGCGGCTGACCAAGGAAATCCGGTTCGACTTCGATCTCTGGATCGTCGAGATCGACGATCGCCAGGGGCGGCATTTCTTGGAGCTGGCGGAATAAGCTGTCGTCCTCGCCATCGATATACCATCGACCATATTCATATCACTGAAGTCAACAAATCACGGTCGTTTGAGTCTATAACCAATATATTTAGTTGTATTGGTTCTTAATTCAAGCGGTTAAGCAGACACTTCGTCGGGCAGATCGTGGCAACACAGGGCTCAGCAGATCGCAGATCCGGCCCCGCCCACCGCGTTACAAAATTTATGCTCGCGATTTAACTGTCAATTTATCGCGTGTTTGTACGCCCCTCTTAACTGGGATCTGGTGATGAGCATGAAGATATCGTTCGTTCTGAGATGTCTGATCGGACTGCTCGCGATCGGCTTTCTCGTTCAAGGCGCCATGAGCGCACTGCAGTTGCGCGCCGTCAACGCCAATGCTCGAGATCTATCCGATAACTGGATGCCCAGCGTGCAAGCCCTTGGCGAGCTGAAATACAAAGTGACACGCCTCCGGCTCGTCGATGCCCGATACGTGACGGCAATCGAACCCGTTCCTGAACTGGACTCGGTGTCGGCGCGCCGCCTCAAGGACGTCGAAGCCGTCGCAACCCGCTATGAACCGCTGATCGCGAGCCCGGAAGAACGAGCCGCCTGGATGGCCTATCAGCAGAACTGGAACGCCTATCTGAAATTCCGATCGCGGATCATGTCTGCTGCGCAAGCAAAAGATCAGGGGGTCTTGAACGAGATCTTTCAGGCGTCGCGCAAACCGTTCGATGCTTCGATCGAGTCGCTCGATCGAAGCACGGCCTTGAACGTTTCGGGGGGCGACGAAGCCAAGATCAAATCCGAGGAGACCTATGTGCATGGCCTCTGGATCATCGGCCTGCTCTGCAGCGTATCCTTCGCGTTTGGGCTTGCCGGCATCGTCTATGTGCTCGTCGGCGTGACGCGACCGATCGACCGCCTGATCCTGCGCATGCGGAATTTGGCTTCCGGCGATGTCGACGCCTCGGTTCCTTACACGGACCGCACCAACGAGATCGGTTCCATTGCTGCTGCCGTCGAGGCGTCTCGGGAAAATCTGGTGCGGACGCGTCAACTGGAAGAGGAAACGTTGCTGGCCCGGGCTTCTGCCGAGGAACAACGCAAGGCCGGCATGCGCCAGATGGCTGATGCGTTCGAGGACGCGGTCGGCGGTATCGTCGGCATGGTCTCCTCTGCCGCCACGGAACTTCAGACGACCGCACAGACCATGACGGTCACGGCGGGAGAAACCGCAAACCAGTCCGGCTCGGTTGCGGCCGCCGCCGAACAAGCCGCGGCCAACGTCAACACGGTGGCTGCGGCGGCCGAGGAACTTGGATCGTCCGTGCAAGAGATCGGGCGTCAAGTGTCGGGCTCATCCGATCTGGCACAGACGGCGGTCGGAGAGGCGGACCAGACCCTGCAGCTCGTCCGGGCCCTCAGCCAAGCTTCATCCCGGATCGGCGACATGGTCGGGCTGATCTCCAACATCGCGAGCCAGACCAATCTTCTGGCGCTCAACGCCACTATCGAGGCGGCGCGCGCCGGCGAGGCCGGTCGGGGCTTCGCGGTGGTCGCCACCGAGGTCAAGGAACTGGCCACTCAGACGGCACGGGCGACGGAGGAAATCAGCGGCCAGATCAGCCAGATCCAGGGCGTGGCGGGTCAAGCGGTGGCGGCGATCGGCTCGATCACCACGCGCATCCGCGAGATCAACGGCGTGGCGACCTCGATTGCCGCCGCCGTCGAACAGCAGGGCGCGGCGACGCAGGAAATCGTTCGCAACGTCGCTCAGGCGTCCACCGGCACCAGCGAAGTGACGAGCAACATCACAGGCGTCGCGCGCGCCTCGGAAGCGACGGGGGCGGCCGCCAATCAGGTGCTGTCGGCGGCCTCCGAGTTGTCACACCAATCCGAGCATCTGAACGGCGAGGTCCTTCGCTTCCTCGCGACAGTCCGGGCGGCCTGAACCGGGACGGTTACGGCTGCCAGGCGGAGGAGAGCCGGCTAAACGCGGCCTCGATTCACCACCATCGCTGGCTGCCGCACGCCTCCCCTACCCCCACAAATCCGGCTCCGGCGGGTGCACGATGCTCCCGTCGTAACGCAGCGGCGGGTCGCGGTCGCGGGCGAGGAGCAGCGGGCCGTCGAGGTCGACGAAGTCGGCTTGGGAGGCCAGCAGCGTGGCGGGCGCCATGCCGAGCGAGGTGCCGAGCATGCAGCCGACCATCACGGACAGGCCGCGGGCCCGGGCCTCGCGGGCGAGCAGCACCGCCTCGGTGAGGCCGCCGGTCTTGTCGAGCTTGATGTTGATCGCGTCGTAGCGCCCGGCCAGGACGTCGAGGCCGGCGCGGTCGTGCAGGCTCTCGTCGGCGCAGACCGGGACCGGGTGCGGGATCTCGGCGAGCAAGGCGTCGGCATCGGCCGGCAGCGGCTGCTCGATCAGCGCGACGCCGGCCTCCAGGCAGGCCGCGAGGTTGGCCTCCACGGTCTCCGGCCGCCACGCTTCGTTGGCGTCGACGATCAGCCGCGCTTGCGGCGCGCCCGCCCGCACGGCGGCGATGCGCTCGGGGTCGCCGGCCCCGCCGAGCTTGACCTTGAGCAGCGGCCGGTGGGACGCCGCCCGGGCGGCCTCGCCCATGCTCTCGGGGGTGCCGAGGCTCAGCGTGTAGGCGGTCACCGCCGGGGCGGGGGCGGTCAGCCCGGCGATCTCCCAGGCCCGGCGCCCCTGGAGCTTGGCTTCCAGGTCGAACAGGGCGCAGTCGAGGGCGTTGCGGGCCGCGCCTGCCTTCATCCGCGCCGTGAGCTCGTCCCGCCCGATCCCGGCGCCGATGGCATCCGCCTGCCCCTCGATCAACGCGACGACGCTCTCGACGCTCTCGCCGTAGCGCGGATAGGGCACGCATTCGCCGCGCCCGACCCCGTTCGCGTCCGTGATCGTCGCCACCACCACGGCGATCTCGGTGCGGCTGCCCCGGGAGATCGTGAAGGCCCCGGCGATCGGGAAGCGCTCCACCGAAAGGGTCAGGCGGCGGGCCATGTCAGACCTCCGGGAAGTCGGAAACGATCCGGTCGACCAGCCCGGCGACGCCGAAGCGCACCGGATCGGTGGCGGGCAGGCCGTGCTCCGCGGCGAGTTTGTCCAAGAGCGCCTTCGCCTCGCTCTCGCCCAGGGCCTGCGTGTTCACGGAAATCCCCACCGGGCGGATCGCCGGGTTGGTCAGGCTGCCGAGCTGCACAGTGAGGTCGATCACCTGCTGGAGGGTCGGCAGTGGGTGCTTCACGCCGCGCATGGTGGTGCGGGTGGGCTCGTGGCAGACCACGAAGGCATCGGCCTGGGCGCCGTGCAGCAGCCCGAGGCTGACGCCCGCGAAGGACGGGTGGAACAGCGAGCCCTGGCCCTCGATCAGGTCCCAGTGATTCGGGGCGGCCTCGGGGGAGATCGTCTCGACGGCGCCGGAGATGAAGTCGGCCACCACGGCGTCGATGGCGACGCCCCTTCCGGAGATGAACACGCCGGTCTGGCCGGTGGCGCAGAAATCGGCGTCGAGGCCGCGCTCGCGCATGCCCCGCTCCAGGGCCAGCACGGTGTACTTCTTGCCGACCGAGCAATCGGTGCCGACGGTGAGCAGGCGCCGGCCCGCGCGCTTGGTGCCCTTGCCGGTGGGGAAGCGCTCGTCGGTGTGGCGCACGTCGTGGAGCTGGCGCCCGCGCCGGGCAGCAGCCTCCGCGATGGCCGGGACCGCGCCGAGCTTGACGTGCAGGCCGCTCGCCACGTCGAGCCCGGCCTCGAGCGCCGCCACGATCTCCTTGACCCAATGGTCCGGCAGCACGCCGCCGGCGTTGACGACGCCGATCACCAGGGTCCGGCAGCCCTTGGCCAGGGCTTCGGGCAGGGTCATGTCGGGGATGCCGAGATCGGCGGCGCAGCCGGGGAGCCGCATCTGGCCGACGCACCAGTCCGGGCGCCAGTCCTTGATGCCATAGGCGGTCTTGGCCGCCAGCGTGTCGGGCACGTCGCCCAGGAACATCAGATAGGGCGTGGCGATCTGCATCGGTCGAAAAGCCTTCTGGGGAAGCCGGCGCCCCGTCTATGCGGGATCGCGGCCGCCGGGCGCAATGCACGATGGCGGCCAGGGCGGTGGACGCCGCCGCGACCGGGCGCATCGCCGGTATGCTCGGGCTGCGGCGCCGACGGATGAACCCGCGGCATTCCGACTTTCCTGTCAGCGTATCCGGAACGGGCCGCCGCCGTGCACGATTGCCGATGCACCCCGGGCTCCCGATTTGCGAATGTGCCGATCGAGCCGCCATCCGCAACCGGAGGCCAACCGATGATCTTCATGACCGACGCCGCCGGGGCCCTGACCTATGTCAGCTCCGAATGGCACGGCCTTACCGGGCAGGACCGTCTGGACGCCGTCGGGCAGGGCTGGTTCGAGCGGCTCCACACCGAGGACGGCGCGGTGCTGCGGGCGGTCATCAAGGAGGCGGCGCAGGCGCAGGCGGAGTTCGTCGTCCGGTTTCGGCTGGCCCGCGACGGGGGCGGCTCGATCTGGGCGGCGGCCGGGGCCGTGCCCTCTTACGGGCCGCCGAATCAGACCTTCCTGGGCTTCCTCGGCTCGATCACCGAGCTCGCGCCCGGCGGCAGCGAGACCGAGGCGCAGGGCGGCCTCGGCCGATTCGTGCCGCCGCCGCCGCGTCCCTCGACAGTTCCGGCCTCGACCCTCGACCTCGTGGCCGACCACCTGCTGATCGCGCACGGTTTGATCGAGGTGGATGGCGGCAAGTCGGCGCTGGCGCCCCTGCGGGAGGCCCTGTTCCGGGTCGGCCAGGAGATCGCGCAGAAGATGACGGTCGCGCCCGCCCCGTCGACGATCGAGAACGGCGAGACGCTTCACTGAGACCGGTCCCACGCTCACCGGGACCGGTCCTGTCGTGACGGATCAGGCGGCGCGTCGTCGCGCGACCGCGGCCTCGTCCGACACCGTCTCGACCGGAGCGAGGACGCCCGTGGCCCGGACCATCCCCTCGGCGCCAGCGAGCGCCCCCGAACGCAGCTCCAGCCCGAGGAAACGGGCGCGCTCGAACGGGCCCGGCAGGGTAAGGCCCTCTGCCAGCGCAGGATCGAAGCCGAACCGGGTGTAGTACGGCGCGTCGCCCACCAGCAGCACGGCGCCGTGGCCCAGCGATTCTGCCCGGCCGAGGGCGGCCTGCATCATCACCGAGCCGAGCCCCTGGCCCTGGATCTCCGGATCGACCGCGAGTGGCCCGAGCAGCAGCGCCGGGCGGGCGAGGCCGGCCTCGACGTGCCACAGGCGCAGGGTCCCGACGAGGCGACCGCGCCGGGTCGCCGCGAAGGCGAGGCCGCGGGCGGGCAGACGTCCCTCGCGCAGGCGCTCCGAGGTCCTGGCGCGTCGGTTGCCGGCAAAACAGGCGTCGAGCAGGCGCTCGCGCGCCGGGACGTCATGGATGCGCTCCGCGCGGATCTCGATCATGGCAATGCCCTCCCCGGGCCGACAAGCGGGAGAAGCGTTCTTTTCCACGGAGAGCCGAGCGCCCTCCGTCGAAGCCGTGGTGAAGGTCAGTGCCCGGCCGGGTCGCCCGGGCCGTCATCACGAGCGAAGCGAAGTGACCCAGGGCAGCCGGACCTCGGTCGGCGTGGCGCCACGGGATTGCTTCGCTCCGCTCGCAAGGACGGCACCGTCTCTGCCACCTGAACCGGACCCTGTCTCAGCTGGAAAACGTCAGATGACGATCTGCTGGAGGGGCGGGAAGCCGTTGAAGGCCACCGCCGCGTAGGTCGTGGTGTAGGCGCCCGTGCCCTCGATCAGGACCTTGTCGCCGATCGAGAGCGAGACCGGCAGCGGGTAGAGCTGCCGCTCGTAGAGCACGTCCACCGAGTCGCAGGTCGGCCCGGCGATGACGCAGGGCTCGGTCCGGTCCCCGTCCCGGGTGGTGCGGATCGGGTAGCGGATCGACTCGTCCATGGTCTCGGCCAGGCCGCCGAACTTGCCGATGTCGAGATAGACCCAGCGCACCTCGTCGGCGTCGGCGGACTTCTTCGACACCAGCACGACCTCGGCCTCGATCAGGCCGGCATTGCCGACCATGCCGCGGCCCGGCTCGATGATCGTCTCCGGGATCTGGTTGCCGAAATGCTTGGTCAGGCCGCGGAAGATCGCCTCGCCGTAGCTCTCCACGCCCGGCACCGCCTTGAGGTACTTGGTCGGGAAGCCGCCGCCGAGATTGACCATCGACAGGAAGATGCCGCGCTCAGCACACTCACGGAAGATCGCCGCGGCGGAACCCAGCGCCCCGTCCCAGGC
Organism: Methylobacterium sp. J-072; assembly: GCF_022829425.1. Classification (NCBI taxonomy): domain Bacteria; kingdom Pseudomonadati; phylum Pseudomonadota; class Alphaproteobacteria; order Hyphomicrobiales; family Methylobacteriaceae; genus Methylobacterium; species Methylobacterium sp. J-072. The sequence goes on from NZ_JAKSYK010000219.1 coordinate 19,332, forward strand.
CTCGGTGTTGCCCTGCTGCGATCCGACATGGAACGAGATGCCGTAGGCCTCGAGCCCCTGCCGGTGGGCGTGCTCGAGCACGTCGGTGGCCATCTCGGGCACGCAGCCGAACTTGCGCGAGAGCGGCCAGTCGGCGCCGGCGCCGTCGCACAGGATGCGGCAGAACACGCGCACGTCGGAAGCCGCGACCTCCACGGCCTCGGCGGCCCGGGCGATCTTGTCGACCTCGGCCTGGCAATCCACCGCGAACAGGCGGATACCGAGCTTCAGCGCGCGGCCGATGCAGCGCTCCTTCTTGATGGTGTTGCCGAAGGAGATCCGGTCCGGGGTGGCGCCGGCGGCGAGCGCCATCTCCATCTCGGCCACCGAGGCGGTGTCGAAGCAGGAGCCCATCTCGGCGAGCAGGCGGAGCACCTCGGGGGCCGGGTTGGCCTTCACCGCGTAGAACACGCGGGTATCCGGCAGGGAGCGCGCGAAGGCGGTGTAGTTGTCGCGCACGACATCGAGGTCGAGGACCATCACGGGCCCCTCGTCCTGACCGAGGTCACGGCGCACGCGCAGGAAATCACGGATGCGATCGGTCATGGTCGTCTCCCGGCACGGGTTCGCGGGCGCCCGTCCTGCGGGCGCGCTGTCGATGTGACGACCCAACGGGTCGCCGGCGTCAGGGGGCGACGCGTCGCGCGGACCGAAGCGCTTTGGAGACGCGTCGATCCATGCGGGCGCAGAGCACCCGGAAGCTGCCGTGGATTGGAAGGGAGGACCCCCACCGCACGCCGGGCAAAGAGAAACAAGCCTCTTCGGTGCCGGCCTTTGGAGGGCCGACGAGACCAAAAAAGCCCGTTCGTCGTTGCTTTAAGCTGCGTCCCCCGTGGAGAGCGGGGTTCGCCGGTTTCGCCTCCGGCTGCCGGTTGTTGTCGGGGTCCGGTGTTGCCACCTGGATGCCGGCCGTAGGGATCCACCCTTGCGACCATCGATCCTTTAAGACCCCTGGCGGCTGTCCGGCAGTTGACCGGATGCCCACCAACCGGCACGCGGCCACAGGCACGTGCGAAATTGGGCACGGCGCATATACGGAGAATGGCCCCCGACAACAAGGGGATTGCCCCCCGATCGAGCCGCATTTCCCCGCCAAATCCGCACCGCGGCCCCGCCGTTGCAAAAACGGCGCATTCCGGCGGGGCGGCCGGCCCGGGCGGGCTTCCCAAGCGGACCGGAAGCGGGCATCTGACCGCCGGAGCGATGTCCTCAGTCGAGCGTACGATGGCCGGGCCGAACAGATCGAGAGCCGAGCCCGATCGCGTCGCCATCGCGCCCGGGTCCTTGTATTTATATGTCCGCCTGCGCCGAACCGGCTTGGGCGCCGGCGCGACGGCCCGGGCGTGAGCGCCCCCGTGAATGCCCCCGTCGGCGTGCCCGTGCGCGACCCACGCGGAGACGGGCTCCCGGAGCCGGTGATCCGCGCGGCCGGCCTCGCCGATCTCGACGCCCTGGTCGCCCTGGAGCACGCCGCCTTCGCCACCGACCGGGCCGAGCGCCGGGCGATCCGCCACGCGATCCTGTCGCCCAGCATGGATGTGCTGGCGGCCTTGATCGCGGGGCCGGACGGGGATCGGGAGCTGGTGCTCGTCGGCGCGGCCGTGCTGGAGCGTCGGCGCGGCAGCCGGATCGCCCGCCTCGCCTCGATCGCGGTGGCGCCCAACCGCGGCGGCCTCGGGCTCGGCGGAAAACTCCTCGACGCGGCGGAGGCCCAGGCCCGCGCCCATGGCTGCGACCGCCTGCGCCTCGAAGTCCGCGCCGACAACGGCGCCGGCATCCGCCTCTATCAGCGCCGGGGCTACACCCGCTTCGCCGTCCAGCCCGCCTATTATGAAGACGGGATGGAGGCCTGGCGCTACGAGCGCGGGTTGTAGGCCCGTCAGTCCTCGCCCTGTTCCCGCCCTGTTAGGAGAGTCTTACGGGTCCCAGCCTACATCCCGGGGGCAGCCCGAAGAACTTCGCCGCGCATGAGGCGCCGTCCATGGCCGTGATCGCCGCCTTCGTGATCAATGCGGGGCTCAACTTCGTCCTCGGGCTGCTGATCGCCCAGCTGCTCGGGCCGGCCGATTTCGGCCGGTTCGCCCTGGCGACCACCGGGGCGATCGTGCTGAACACGGTGCTGTTCGAGTGGCTGCGGCTGTCCGCGACGCGGTTCTATTCGGGGCGCGTGCGCGTCGACGAGCCCTGGATCCGCCACGGGCTCGACCGGGCCTATCTCCGCATCGGCCTGCTGCTGCTCGCTGCCGCCGCCCTGTGCGGGGCGTTCGGCTTCGGCGGCGGCGCGGCCGGGCGCGAGGCGGTCCTGTGCGGCACCGGGCTCGCCGCCCTCGGCATCGGCGTGTTCGACTACCACGCGGCCCTGGCCCGGGCTCGGTTCGACGGGAAACTCTATCTCGGCCTCGTGGCGGTGAAGAACGTCCTGGCCTTCGTGATGATGGCCGGGGCCGCTTGGTGGCTGCCGCAGCCGGCCTGGGTGCTGGCCGCGGCCGGGCTCAGCCAGCTCGCCGCGGTGATCCTGCTGCGCCATCCTTTGCGCGATCCCGAACATCCGTTCGAGCGGCCGCGCCTCGGGGCGACCTGGGGGGTCTTCGCCCGCTACGGCCTGCCGCTGATCGCCGCCAACACCGCCTATCAGTGCCTCGCCTTCGTGAACCGGGGCGCGATCGCCGGCCATGCCGGTTTCGCCGAGGCCGGCTACTTCGCGCTCGCCGCCGACGTCACGTCGCGGTCGCTGATGACGCTCGGCACCGCGCTGGACCTGCTGCTGTTCCAGTTCGCCGTCCAGGCCGAGGAGCAGCACGGCCGCGCGGCCGCCGAGGCGCAGGTCGCCGAGAATGCCGGCACGGTGTTCGCCCTGCTGGCACCCTGCGCGGTCGGGTTCTGGGCGGTGCTGCCGGCGCTCCAGGGGCTGGTGGTGCCCGATGCCTATCGCGGCCCGTTCGAGAGCTACAGCGTCGCGCTGATGCCCGGCCTGTTCTGCCTGTCGATGATGTTCTACGCCCTCAACCCGGTCTTTCAGATCCGCCGCCGGACGTTGCCGGTGATCGCCGCCGCCCTGGTCGGGCTCGCGGTGAACGGCGCCGGCCTCCTGCTCCTGCCCGAGCTGATGGGCGGCATGGGCGTCGCCCTGGCCCAGACCCTGGGACTCGCCGCCGCCGCGCTCTGGCTCGGCTGGCGGGCGCTGACCGGTCCGGAGCGGATCGTGCTGCCCTGGGGCCAGATCGGCGCAGCCGCCCTCGCCTGCGGGGCGATGGGGCTGGCGCTGGCACCGTTCCGGCACCTGCCGCCCGCCGCCGCCCTGGCGGTGCTGGTTCCGGCCGGGGCGGCGCTCTACGGGGCGCTGGTCTGGATCTTCGACATCGCCGGCCTGCGCCGGCAGGTCGCCGGGCGCCTGCGCCCGGGCCGGACCATCGCGGCGGAGTAGCCGCCTTCCGGATTTTCAACTTTCGCGTACCTGCAACCCCGCGACGCCGCCTCCGCTTGAATCCGTCGCCGGTTCCGGCGAAACCGGGTCTGGAACAAGTCCAAAAAGAACCGGGGCGGAGACGATGGGCGGCTACGAGCCCGGCACCGAGGCGGAGGCTGAGGACATCGTGCGGGCGGCGTCCGGGCGCGGCGAGCGCCTGCGGCTGGCCGGCGGCGGCACCGCCGCGGGGCTCGGCCGGCCCGCGCAGGATACCGCGACGCTCTCGGCCCAAAAGCTCACAGGCGTGACGCTCTACGAGCCCGCCGAGATGGTGGTGGCCGCCCGGGCCGGCACGCCGCTTGCCGAGGTCGAGGCGCTGCTCGCCTCCCGGGGCCAGATGCTGCCGTTCGAGCCGATGGACTTTCGCAACATCTACGGCACCGGCGGTGAACCGACCCTGGGCGCGGTCGCCGCGACCAACAATGCCGGCCCCCGCCGGATCAATGCCGGTGCGGCCCGGGACAGCCTGATCGGCGTGCGCTTCGTCAACGGGCGCGGCGAGGCGATCAAGTCGGGCGGCCGGGTGATGAAGAACGTCACCGGGCTCGACCTGGTGAAGCTGATGGCCGGCGCCCACGGCACCCTCGGGCTGCTCACCGAAGTCACCTTCAAGGTGCTGCCGGCCTGCGAGCGGGTCGCCACCCTGGTGTTCTCCGGCCTCGACGATGCCCGCGCCATCGCGGCCCTGGCGGCGGCCCTCGGCTCGCCCTTCGAGCTCACCGGCGCCGCGCATCTGCCGGCCGGGATCGGCGCCCCCGAGGCCCGGACGCTGATGCGCCTCGAAGGGTTCTCGGAGTCGATCGATTACCGCACCGGCGAGCTGCGCCGCCTGCTCAAGCGCTTCGGCGCGCCGGAGCTGCTGGAGGGCGAGGCCGGCACCGCCCTGTGGCGGTCGGTGCGCGATGCCGCCCCCCTGGCCGAGCCCCGCGACCAGGCCCTGTGGCGGATCTCGACGGCCCCGACGCACGGGCCGGCCCTGGTGGCGGCGATCGCGGCCCAGCGCGAGGCCCGCTGGTTCTACGATTGGGGCGGCGGCCTCATCTGGCTCGCCACCGGGTCGTCCGGCGATGCCGGCGCCGCCATCGTGCGCGCCGCGTTGCGGGACCAGGCCGGCCACGCCACGCTGGTGCGCGCCCCCGATTCCGTGCGGGCGGCCGTGCCGGTGTTCCAGCCCCTGGCGGAGCCGCTGATGCGGATCACCGCCGGGATCAAGACGGCGCACGATCCCGCCGGGGTGCTGAACCCGGGCCGGATGTACGCGGGCGTGTGAGACGGGTCCCCTCCCCTCCAGACCGGGGAGCGCAGGCAGGAAGGCATCGTGCAGACCAACTTCAACCTCGCCCAACTCGCCGATCCCGCCATGGCGGCGTCGGAAAAGATCCTGCGGACCTGCGTGCATTGCGGTTTCTGCACCGCGACCTGCCCGACCTACCTCCTGCTCGGCGACGAGCTCGATTCCCCGCGCGGGCGCATCTACCTGATCAAGGACATGCTGGAGGGCGGCAAGCCGGCCTCGCAGGAGGTGGTGAAGCACATCGACCGCTGCCTCTCCTGCCTCTCCTGCATGACCACCTGCCCGTCGGGGGTGCATTACATGCATCTCGTCGACCACGCCCGGGCGCATATCGAGACGACCTTTGCGCGGCCCGCGGGTGACCGATTTTTGCGTGCCCTGCTGGCGCAGGTCCTGCCCTATCCAAACCGGTTCCGGCTGGCCCTGATCGCCGCCAAGCTCGGCGCACCGTTCCGCGGGCTCGTGGCACGGCTGCCGCGAGTGGGCAACCGGCTGGCCGCGATGCTCGACCTCGCCCCGGCGCAGCTGCCCGGACGTGAGCCGACCAACCGGGTCGGACGCTTCGCGCCACAAGGCGGCCAGGCAGCCAAGCGCGTCGCCCTGCTGCGCGGCTGCGCCCAGAGCGTGCTGCGGCCGGACTTCAACGCCGCGGCGATCCGGCTGCTCAACCGGCACGGCATCGAGGTAGTCCATGCCGAGGAGGGCTGCTGCGGGGCGCTGACCCACCACATGGGCAAGGAGGCCTCGTCCCACGCGCTGGCCAAGCAGGCGATCGACGCCTGGGACACGGAGATCGCCAAGGGCCTCGACGCGATCCTGGTCACGGCCTCGGGCTGCGGCACGACCATCAAGGATTACGGCTTCATGTTCCGCGACGACCCGGCCTACGCCGAGAAGGCGCAGCGGGTCTCGAGCCTCGCCAAGGACGTGACCGAGTACGTGGCGCAGCTCGACCTGGCGGCGACCGTGGAGAGCGACCTCGTGGTGGCCTATCACTCCGCCTGCTCGATGCAGCACGGCCAGGGCATCCGGACCGAGCCGAAGACCCTGCTCAAGCGCGCCGGCTTCACCGTGAAGGATGTGCCGGAGGGCCATATCTGCTGCGGCTCGGCCGGGACCTACAACATCCTGCAGCCCGAGCTCGCCGCGAAGCTGCGCGCCCGCAAGGTCGCCAATATCGAGCGCATCCGCCCCGACGTGATCGCCACGGGCAATATCGGCTGCGCCACGCAGATCGGGAAGGGCACCGGCATCCCGATCGTGCACACGGTGGAGCTGCTGGACTGGGCCACCGGCGGCCCGAAGCCGGCGGCGCTCCATGGCGTCGCGCCGCGGTTGGAGGCGGCGGAGTGAGGATGGTTCGGCGTGTCACCGAGTCTGCGACGGGGGATCCGACCGGATCTGGGCGACGAGAAATTCCGTCGCCCGCCGCCAGGCCTCGTCGGTGTCGCCCCGGAAGTTCAGTTCACGCGTGAACAGCACCTGCCCGGACCGAGCATCGACGATCCGCGCCCACATCTGCATGATCAGCGTGCTGCTCTTGTGCACGACGCCGACGAAGGCGAGGCTCGCCCCGGCAGCGCGCACGAAGCCGAGAAGGCAATCAGGCGCCTCGCTCGGGCAGGCCGCATGCAGATCGTCCGCCTTCACCCGCACCGTCCGGTACAGGTCAGGTGTCCCGAGCGCGGAGGCGAGATCGGACCCCAGAGAGGTGAGGCGCTCCGTATGAGCAGCGCGTTGGTCGGTGGGCTCGGCAGAGGTGTCGAGGAGCTTGATAGGCAACACAGCCAACACCGGCTCGGCCGCGTGAGCGAGCCTCGCAGAGGTGAGGACGCCCACAAGCAGGATCGCCACGAACGTCCGCCGCGCGATCCATTCCCCGCCTCGCATGTGAAGATCCATGACACCTACCTCGCTTGGGTGGCCGTGGGCTTTCCGAGGATGATAGGCGCCGCAAACCGCCCGTTCTTGCCATTTCGCGCCAGCAACGCGGGCTTCGCGAATCGATGAGCGGGATCGGTTTCACGAGGGCGCGGTCGATAGGCCCTGTGATCCGGGCCGTGGAGGCGAGTGGCGGTTCCGTTGCACGGGTGTTCCGCCGGGCGGCGTTACCCGCGAGTCTGGTCGACGAGCCAGATCGGCCCGTGCTGTTGCGCGATCAGTTTCGGCTTCTCACCTGCGCCGCTCGGGAGATCGGCGACGATGCGCTTCCGGCGCGTCTCTCGGTCGATAGCGGCCTCCAGGGGCTCGGGCCGCTCGGTCTCCGCGTCGCCGCAGCCCCGACGCTCCACCATGCGATCGAACGCGCCCACGCGCTGACGCCAAAGCTCCTTCAAACCGCGACTTGGACGGGGCTCACCATACGGGGACCGTTGGCTCGGTACGGCTACGCTGTCACCGAGCGGATCGAAGCCGGGCGGCAGGAGAATGAGATTCTCGCCCTCGGTTATCTTCTCGGTGTGGGGCGCCATTTCATGGGGCCACGCTGGCAGCCAACCCGGGCGATCGTGACCGGCGCGACATTACCCGGACGGCTTGCGATCGAGGCTGTGCTCGGCTGTCCCATCACATTGGGACCTCATGCCGGCTTGATCTTCCCAGTCGACATTCTGGACGCGATCAATCCGGGTCCGCTCCCGGACCTCGCGCCGGACGAGGTCGCCCCCATTCCGGATCCCGTCGATTGGGCCGCCTGCCTGGCCGAGCTGCTCCGCGCCGGTGAACCCGCCGGTCCGCCGAAGCTCGACAGGCTTTGCGACAGGCTCGGGCTGACGCGCCGAACGCTGCAGCGGCGCCTTGAGGCCCAGGGGACGTCCTATGCTGAAATCCGCGGGCAGGTCCTGATCGCCCGCGCCGAGGCGCTGCTCAGAATGCCCGGTCTGCCGATCGGCGAGATTGCATACCGGTTGGGTTATTCGGACCCGGCGCATTTCAGCCGCGCATTTCGGCAAGCCACGGGCCAGTCGCCGCGGGCAGCGGCGCGAGCGTTGCCATGACGATACCGTGACATCGTCCCGCGCTTGACCCTTGCCAAATCCCCGTGGCCGTCTGTAATGATACTGACCCTTCTCCGGTCCCGCCGGCCGTCGTAACGGCTTGCGGACGCGGCCGAATTCCTTCGAGAAAACGGACGCGGCGTCGCGGCGGGCTTTTTCGGCTCGCTTGGCGGCGACGGGTGTTTTCCCGATCGGGCAGGTGTCGCACGACGCGGTGGAGCCGTTCCGCCGCATCCAGGAATTCACGGCCGGTCTCACCCGGTCGAGATTGTTTCGCGAGGTCGGAACCAGGATGGACGGATGCACGGCCCAGCATGGCGCTGCGCGTGCCCCGGAGGCGCAGACCCTGCGTCGCACCGGCCCGTTCCCCCTACCGGCCAAGTTCAACCCCAGGCGCCCAGGGCGCCGAACGGCGGTTGACGGCAATTTCCCCTCGAACCCAGCCGCCTCGGCGGCGAGGCCGGCACCCTGTCAGACCATATTGAGGTCGGGCGAGGCGCCGCCGGGACCACGGGCACGGAGAACGACGTCGGCCGCCATGCCGAGAGTCCGACATGGCCAACAAAATGCTGATCGACGCGATGCACCCGGAGGAGACCCGGGTCGTCACGGTCCACGGGTCTAGGGTCGAGGAGTTCGACTTCGAAGCCGCCAACCGGCGCCAGCTGCGCGGCAACATCTACCTCGCCAAGGTCACCCGGGTGGAGCCGTCGCTCCAGGCGGCCTTCGTCGAGTACGGTGGCAACCGCCACGGCTTCCTCGCCTTCAACGAGATCCACCCCGACTATTACCAGATCCCGCTCGCCGACCGGCAGGCGCTGCTCGAGGACGAGGCCCGCGACGCCGAGGAGCATCGCGAGCGCGAGGAGCGCCGCCGCCGGTCGCCCCGCCGGTCCCGCGGCCGCCGCGCCGAGGCCCGCTCCCGCACCGACGAGACGGTGAGCGCCGAGGACGCGTCCGAAGCCCCGCGGGATCTCGAGACCCAGCACGATTCGGAGTTCGCATCGGGTTCGGAGTTGCCGCAGGGCGCCGAGTCGTCGGACGTCGAGACCGTGCAGGCCGAGGATCGCGCGGAGGGGCATGAGCCCCAGGCTGCCCAGACCGGGCTGCCCGACACCCTCGCCGAGAACCCGGACGCCGTTCAGGAGGCCATCGCCTCCGAAACCGCCGCCGGGGACATTCCTGCGCAGGCCGCCGAGGCCGTGCCGGCGACCGAGCCCAAGGCTGAGGCCGAGACCGGGGCGCAGCCCGAGCAGCCGGCAGCCGACCGGGACGAGGCGGTCGAGCCCGAGGCCGTGGTCGCCGTGGCCGAGGCCCTGACCGTCGCCGACGCGCCGGCCGAGACGATCGCCGAGGATGCCGCCGAGGCGTCCTCCGTCCGGAGTTCGTCCGCGATCGGAGAGGCCGACGACGAGGCCGATCTGGAAGACGAGGAGTCCGAGGAGGACGACGAGGACGAAGACGATTCGGACGAGGATGACGAGGACGAGTCCGACGAGGAGTCGGATGAGGATTCCGACGATCCCGATGCCGAGCCCCGGATCGCCCAGGTCGGCGGCAACGGCGACGCGCTGGCCGAGATTCCCGAGCGGCCGCGCCATTATCGCCGCCACTACAAGATCCAGGAGGTGATCAAGCGCCGCCAGATCATCCTGGTGCAGGTGGTCAAGGAGGAGCGCGGCACCAAGGGCGCGGCGCTCACCACCTACCTGTCGCTCGCCGGCCGCTACTCGGTGCTGATGCCCAACACCGGCCGCGGCGGCGGCATCTCCCGGAAGATCACCTCGGCGGCCGACCGCAAGCGCCTCAAGGAGGTCGTGGCCGACCTGGAGGTCCCGGACGGGATGGGCGTGATCCTGCGCACCGCCGGCGCCTCGCGCTCCAAGCCCGAGATCGCCCGGGACTTCGAGTACCTGATGCGGCTGTGGGAATCGGTCCGCGAGCTGACCCTGACCTCGATGGCGCCGGCGCTCGTCTACGAGGAGGGCTCGCTGATCAAGCGGGCGATCCGCGACCTGTACAACAAGGACCTGGACGAGGTGCTGGTCTCCGGCGAGGAGGCCTATGCCGAGGCCAAGGACTTCATGCGGATGCTGATGCCCGGCCAGTCCAAGGTCGTGAAGCCCTATCGCGACCCGACGCCGATCTTCGCCCGCTACGGCGTCGAGCAGCAGCTCGACGCGATGTTCTCGACCCACGTCTCGCTGAAATCCGGCGGCTACCTCGTCATCAACCCGACCGAGGCGCTGGTCTCGATCGACGTGAACTCGGGCCGCTCGACCCGTGAGCACGATATTGAGGACACTGCCCTGCGGACGAACCTGGAGGCGGCCGAGGAGGTCGCCCGCCAGCTGCGCCTGCGCGACCTCGCGGGCCTGATCGTCATCGACTTCATCGACATGGAGGAGAAGCGCAACAACCGCGCGGTCGAGAAGAAGCTCAACGACTGCCTGAAGAACGACCGCGCCCGCATCCAGGTCGGCCGGATCTCGCCCTTCGGCCTGATGGAGATGAGCCGCCAGCGCATCCGCACCGGCGTGCTCGAATCATCCTCGATCCCGTGCGTGCATTGCGGCGGCTCGGGCTACGTGCGGGCCACCGCTTCGGTGGCTCTGCACATCCTGCGCTCCATCGAGGAGGCGCTGCTCAAGTCGGCCTCCCACAACCTGATCCTGCGCACCCGGACCGAGGTGGCTTTGTACATCCTCAACCAGAAGCGCGGGCACCTGCGCGAGCTGGAAGTCCGCTTCGGCGTCACGATCACGATCGCGGCTGACGAGCGGCTGGCGGTGACCACGGCGTTCCAGCTCGACCGCGGCGAACCGGCCCAGCGGGCCGAGGGCCCGGTGACGGGGGTGCGCGCGCAGGCGATCTCGCCCGCCATGGAGTTCGACGACGAGGACGAGGCCGACGAGGGCGACGACACCGAGGCGGAGGCCGAGGAGGGCCGGTCTGAGGAGGGTCGGGCCGAGGCCCGCGAGGATGGATCGCGCGATGAGGGCACGCGCGAAGACGGGACGCGCGATGAGGGCGACGGCCGTCGCCGCCGCCGTCGGCGTCGCCGGCGGGGCGGTCGCCAGGACGGCCGGTCGGAAGAGGGCCAGGCCGAGGGCGAGCGTCAGGACGAGGACGACCAGGACGAGGAGCGCGGCACCGAGGAGACGCCCGACTTCGCTGAGGCCGCAATCGCGGCCGTGGCGCCCGAGGGTGGCGAATCCGACGAGGCCGTCGCCGGCTCGGACGAGGGTGCCCGGACCGAAGAGGATGGCACGCGCCGCCGCCGTCGCGGCCGCCGGGGCGGTCGCGGCCGCGCCGAGGGCCGCACCCGCGAGGGCGGCGAGTCCGACGGGTCCGGCGAGACGGATTCCGATGTGGTCGCCCTGTCGGCCGAGGAGCCGGTGAGTGCGGAGGCGGTGGCCGAGGCGGTCGAGGCTGCACCGTCCCCCGTCCACGACGAGGTCGCCATTGACCTGCCGGTCGCGGCCGCGCCGGAGCCCGCCGAGCGGGCCGAGACGCCGACCGCGGAGCCTCAGCCCGAGGCCGCGCCGGCCGAGGTCGCGCCGCCCCGCGAGCCGGTGGCGGTGGTGCTGACCCAGCCCACGGATCCGGACCGGCCCAAGCGCGCCGGCTGGTGGTCCCGCACCAAGGCCGCGCTGACTGGCGAGTGAGCGACGACGGCGCCCCCCGGACGGTTTCGTCCGGGGGGCGCCGGCCGGGAAACGGACGCCTTCGTCCAATTCCAATAAGAGACGGTTATCCTTCATCTTCGGTTGAAGGTTCCGTGCGAATATGGCCCTCGAATCGACCTTCGCAGGAGCCTCCGCATGTTGAGTTTGCGCCGCAAGCGCCCGGCTCAGGACCCGGCCGAGACCGCGGCAGCGGCCGACGCCCGGACCGTCTCGCCCGTCGCGCACCCCGCGGACGTGGTCCTGCCGGAAGCCGCCGCTCCCGATCGCGAATTGATGGCGCTCTTGGCGCGCCTGTCGGCCGCGGCCTCCGATGCCGGGACCTCGATCGGCTGGATGACGCACGACGCCTCCGGTACCGCCGAGCAGGCCCGGCTGATCGCCGCCGCCAGCGAGGAACTCGCCGCCAGCACCAGCGAGATCGCGGCCCGCTCCTCTTCCGCCGCCGAGACCGCCGAGACCGCCCGCGCCGGCATCGCCACCTGCGTCGACGACCTCCAGCGCGCCAGCGACGGCATGCGCGGGATCGAGCAGGGCACCGACGAGATCGGCAGCCGGCTCGACAGTTTCTCGGCCGCCGCCCTGCGGATCGAGGAGATGGCCGGAACCATCGCGGCGATCTCGGCTCAGACCAACCTGCTGGCGCTCAACGCGACCATCGAGGCCGCCCGGGCCGGCGAAGCGGGCCGCGGCTTCGCGGTCGTCGCGGCGGAAGTGAAGATGCTCTCCGCGCAGACCGCGAAGGCAACTGACGAAATCCGCGCCCGTCTCGGCGGATTACGCGAAGAGATGGCGGCGATGCAGGCGGCGGTGACGCGCAGCCGCAGCGCCGTCGAGACCGGTGCCGCCGCCATGGTGCGCGCCAATGTCCGGGTCGAGGCGGAGAGCGGCGCCGTCGCCACCGTGGCGGCGCAGATGCGCGAAGCCTCCGAGATCATGGGCCAGCAGATCCAGGCCACCGGCGAGATCGCCCGGAGCGTCGGCCGGATCGCGGAGGGCACCGACAAGGGCCGCCGGGAGATCGGCGACGCGCTCGGCCAGCTCGACCGGATCGAGGATCTCGGCCGCACCCTGCTCGACCGGCAGGCCGGGAGCGACGCGGCGATGCGGCTCGCCCGCATCCCGGCCGATTGCGCCGCCTGGCGCCGCGCCATGGCTGCGACCCTGGTGGGAATGCGCGCGGCGGACACGCCGCCGGTGGGCATCCCGGCCGATCCGAGCCGCCCGGCCGCGGTGGAATCGGCCCTGACGCGGGCTCGGGAGCTCGCCGCTGCCCTGGCCCGGCACGTCCGCGCCCAGGCCTGGGACGAGGCGACCACGGCGTTCACCAGCTTCGAGGCGGCCCTGGTCGAGGCCAAGGCGGCGGCCGGAGCCTGAGGCTCAGCCCGCGACCAGCCCGTCCAGGCGCATGCGGGTGATCTGGGCGACCTCCTCCCGGGCGGTCGCCTCCTCGACCGCCGGGTCCCGGATAAGCCGTGCCGCGATGATGAACGGGAAGCCGAACCGCGCCCGATAGGCTGCGTTCAATCGGTCGACGGCCGCGGCCTCCATCCGGTTAACCGCCGCGAGATCAGGCCTGGCCTCAGCTGCCGCGATATTCCGAATAGCCCCAGGGCGTAAACAGAACCGGCAGATGGTAGTGCTGGCGCGCATCGCGGATCTGGAAGCGGATCGGCACGAGGCCCAGAAAGTTCGGGCTCGAGAGCGTCACGCCGGGCGCCGCAAAATACGCCTCGACAGGCAGCAGCAGTTCGTAGCGGCCGGGCTTCAGCGCATCGTCGACAGGAGCGGTCCGTCTGGGCGGCCATTGGCCTGGGTGGTGACCGTCTTGATCGGCCGGTAGACGTCGCCGGCGCGGATCGACAGGTCGCAGACGAGGCCGGCGCCCGGAGTGCCGTGGGCATTGTCGATCGCGTGAAGCGTCAGCCACGGGCTGAGCTCGACCTGGGAGGTCGGGGCGCCAGCAAGCGCTCCGGGTTGAGCGCGGGCGCTCCCCGGCCTCGCCTGAACCAGCGTGCCGCTCGCGCTCGCTGCGGCAGCCGCGCCGTCGAGGGCCTTAATGCGTCTCGGGATCGGCGGCCGGGGGAAGCTGGGCTTCGTCGGCCTTCCTGCGGTTGCGCTCCTTGCGCAGCTCTCGCTCGGCGAGCAGCCAGAACTCGATCTCGAACCCTTCGGGCCGGTGGTTGCGCTCCCACAATTCGTAGGCGCGCTCCCGGATCTCCTCGAACGGAATCGCATCCGGCGCAGTCCTGTCCTCGGACCGGTTCGAGGGCGGACGTGGACCGCTCCCCGGAGCGGCGGGCTCCGGGGAGGATCGTAGGTCGGGTTCGGATTCCGACGCCGTCGTCTTCATCAGGAGGCCGGCTTGTCGAGATAGGCGGCGACGCTGGTGATCCGGCTCCCCACCATGGTCACGGCCTTGCGAAGCCGCTCTTCGCTGACGCCGAAGCGCTGGGCCCACTCTTCGCGCATGACCCGGTCGAAGATGTCGATATGCGTCTTGCCTCTGAACTCGGTGGACATGGTTCGCACACTCTGGATTGGCGCTCAGCCGCAGTCGGGCCGGGCTGTCTGGAGGGACAACCGGAATGGGCGTGATCGGTTGCCAGGGCTCGTCCGATCGGGGGGCGCTGCGCAACCCCGAATGACACGGTGATTTACGAGGCCGCCGCCTGCATCGCGGACGTTATGAGAAAGACTTTGGGAGGGCGTCGTTGTTTTTGGAAAATCTTTCTTCAATCTTGTAACCCGGCCCCGTCCTGAAACCGGCGGCGCTCGGCCGGCGCCTCTCCCGCCTCCACTGCCTCGCAGGCAAACGGCGACGGCGGGGCCTCGACGCCGCGCCAGCGGGCATAGGCCCAGGGGCGGTACCAGGCGGCGGCCGGCGGCAGCCGGTCCGGCACCAGATCGATGCCGTGGGTGCCGAACGGGCCGCAGCGGCAGATCCGCGAAAAGCCCATCCAGGCCCCCGGCCAGAGCCCGTGTCGGGCGATGGCCTGGTCGGTGTATTCGGAACAGCTCGGCCAGTGGCGGCACTGGCGGCCGATCAGGCCCGACAGGGTGAGCTGGTAGGCGCGAATCGCCCAATGCGCCGCGCGCCGGACCATCGGGCTCTACGCGGCCGCAGTCTTTGCAGGGACTTGGCGCTTGGCGGCGATCTGGTCGAGGGCGTCGACCACCGCGTCGAAGGTCAGCAGAGTCGAGGCGTGGCGCGCCTTGAAATCCCGCACCGGCTCCAGAACGGCGAGGTCCGCCCAGGAGCCATCAGGGGCCGGGCCGTTCTCCTTCAGCATCGCCCGCATGGTCTCGCGGACGCCGCGCAGCTCGTCCTCGGTGGCGCCGACCACGTGGCGGCCCATCAGCGACGAGGAAGCCTGGCCGAGGGCGCAGGCCCGGACCTCCTGGGCGAAATCGGCCACGCGGCCGTCCTCGCCGAGCACGAGGTCGATGGTCACCGTCGAGCCGCACAGGCGGGAATGCGCGGTGGCGCTGGCGTCGGGCCGTTCCAGGCGCCCCAGACGCGGGATGTCGGCGGCCAGTTCGAGGATACGGCGGTTGTAGATGTCGTCGAGCATCGGGGCCTCGGCCGGGTGCGTCATCCGATCGGCTTTTGCCCATCGGGAGTCTGCCGCGCGACGCGTGCATTGCGTGTTGCCGCGCGAACAATGATATAGGCCGCATACGGTCGCTTCGCGAGGAGGCGGCCCGTCGACCAGGGTTGCGCCCACGGCCAGGGTAGTTCCCAACGGCTCTAGTCCAACCGGGACGCCGGCTCGAACCTGTTTCGAGCCCGGGATCTCCCTCACAGCCCGACGCGATCCGACGATGTATGCCAAGCCTGACAGCACCACGATGAAGTCCCGTGTGGCGCGGGCCGGAGATGCCATGGATGCGGCGCTTAAATCATTGTCCTACCGGGGCGAGGGAAACGGCCTGGACCGTGGCGGCCTCGATGGGCAGGATTTGGGACAGAGTCTGACGGGTATGCGCAACGACAACCGACCGCTCGATGACGGCCGCCCCGCTGCGGTCGAGGTCGCGCCGGAGCCCGCCTCCGCCACCCGCGTGCCCGAGGGCATCGAGACCGGCCGCCCGAGCCGCGCCGAGGCCGAAGCCGCCGTGCGCACGCTCCTGCGCTGGGCCGGCGACGACCCGAACCGCGAGGGCCTGCGCGATACCCCGGCTCGGGTCACCAAGGCGTTCGGGCAGTTGTTCGGCGGCTACGAGATGGATGCCGAGGCCCTGTTGGCGCGCGTCTTCGAGGAGGTCGAGGGCTACTCCGACATCGTGCTGGTGCGCGACATCCCGTTCTACTCCCATTGCGAGCACCACATGGTGCCGTTCATGGGCCTCGCCCACATCGCCTATTATCCGACCCGCGGCGTCGTCGGGCTCTCGAAGCTCGCCCGCGTGGTCGATACCTTTGCGCGCCGCCTGCAGACGCAGGAGACCATGACCGCCCAGGTCGCCGACGTGATCGAGAGCATCCTCAAGCCCCGCGGCGTCGCCGTGATGGTTGAGGCCGAGCATCTCTGCATGGCGATGCGCGGCGTGCAGAAGGCCGGCGTCTCGACCATCACCAGCCAGTTCCGCGGCGTGTTCAAGGACGACGCCAGCGAGCAGGTGCGCTTCCTCACCCTGGTGCGCGGCGGGACCAAGTAACCGCAGGCGGGACGGCCCGACCAGGCCGCACCGTCACGCGGCTTTCATCGATCAGCCTGCACCCAATAGCCTCGGCTCAAGCTTCACCGGACCAGCGTCTGCCGCCATGA
The DNA here is from genome assembly GCF_022829425.1 of Methylobacterium sp. J-072. Taxonomy (NCBI): domain Bacteria; kingdom Pseudomonadati; phylum Pseudomonadota; class Alphaproteobacteria; order Hyphomicrobiales; family Methylobacteriaceae; genus Methylobacterium; species Methylobacterium sp. J-072. The sequence continues at coordinate 35,585 of NZ_JAKSYK010000219.1, forward strand.
CCGCAAGCGATAGCGCTTTCGCTCCCCCCGGCACCCGGGCCGAGGTCGAGGAGGGTAAGGCCTTCACCCCGCGCTTCGACCGGGACGGCCTGGTCGCCTGCATCGCGGTCGACGCCCATGACGGGCGGGTGCTGATGCTCGCCCACATGAACGCCGAATCGCTGGCCCGGACCATCGCCACCGGGGAGGCCTGGTACTGGTCGCGGTCCCGGCAGGAGCTCTGGCACAAGGGCGCGACCAGCGGGCAGATCCAGCGCGTCGTCGAGATGCGGGTCGACTGCGACCAGGACGCGTTGCTGATCCGCGTCGAGGTCGGCGGCGACGGCGGCTGCTGCCACACCGGCCGCCGGGCCTGCTTCTACCGCCGCGTCGTCCGCGGGGCCGATGGCGCCATCACCCTGGAGGCCGCCGGGGCATGAGCGCGTCCCTTGCCTTGCAGTGGCAAGCGTGTCCGGCCGTCCCGTATTTCCTCCCCGGCACCGTCGAGCCGATCCGGCCCCTGCCCAGTGCCGGCCCCCGGATCGGGCTCGCGCTGGGCGGCGGCTCGGCCCGGGGCTGGGCCCATATCGGGGTAATCCGCGCCCTTGAGGAAGGCGGCATCCATCCCACCGTGGTGGCGGGCTGCTCGATCGGCGCCGTGGTCGGCGCCTGCTACGCGGCGGGGCGCCTCGACCGCTTGGAGACCTTCGCGCGGGAACTCACCCGGCGCCGGGTGGTCCGGCTGATCGATCCGCGCTTTCCGGGCTCCGGGCTGATCGCCGGCAACCGCCTGCGTCGGCGGCTGTTCGCCGATCTCGGCACGCGCCGGATCGAGAGCTTGCCGATCCGCTTCGGCTGCGTCGCCACCGAGTTCGGCAGCGGCCTGGAGGTGAGCCTGACCGAGGGCCCGACCGTGGAGGCGGTGCGCGCCTCCTACGCGATCCCCGGCCTGTTCCCGCCGGTGACCCACGAGGGCCGCGTGCTGATGGACGGGACCCTGGTCAACCCGGTGCCGGTGGCGCTGGCCCGTTCGCTGGGGGCCGACCTCGTGATCTGCGTGAACCTCAACGGCGATACCGGCGGCCCGGTGGTGCACGAGGTGCCGACCCCGGCCCCGCGCCGCAGCTTCCTTCAGGTGATCCGCGAGCGCCTGCCGGGCTTCGAGCCCCAGGAGCCCGAGATCCCGGTTCCCGGCATCGCCCGCGTGGTGCTCGGCGCCTTCAACATCACCCAGGACCGGATCTCCCGGGCGCGGCTGGAGCGCGACCCACCGGACATCGCCATCGGCCCGGATGTCGCCGGCTTCGGCCTGTTCGACTTCCACAAGGCCGCCGAGGGGATCGATATCGGCTACCGGGCGGCCCGGGCGGCCCTGCCCCGGATCCGCGCCGTCGTGAACGGCGCCGCCGCGCGAGCCTAGCAATCTTTTCGATCGGCTTCGCGCCAGGATCGTCACGCGGTTGTCGCGGCCGGTTGCGATGGGCCCTCACCGACCTAGAGGGCTTCCAATGTATACGAGCCGCCGCCAGATCCTCCTGTCCGGAGGCGCCAGCCTCGTCGGGATGGCCACCGGCCTGGCCCGTCCCGGCCTGAGCCGGGCCGCCGACCGGCCGCTCCTCAGCCACGGCCTCCAGTCCGGCGATGTCGGCACCGATTCGGCGGTGGTGTGGGCCCGCTCCGACCGGCCGGCCCGGGCGATCATCGAGTGGGCGACCACCGAGAGCTTCTCCGAGATCCGCGGCGGCGTCTTCGCGGATGCCCTGCCCGAGAGCGACGGCACCGTGAAGGTGGCGCTGACCGGTCTGCCGCCGGGGCAGGACGTGTTCTACCGGGTCCGGCTCCAGGATGTCGCCGCGCCGACCATCGTCGGGCCTGCGCAGGTCGGGCGGTTCCGCACCGCGCCGGCGGACAAGCGCTCGGTCTCGTTCTGCTGGTCGGGCGACACGGTCGGCCAGGGCTGGGGCATCGACGAGGCCCGCGGCGGCATGACGATCTACTCCGCGATCCTCAAGAACCGGCCGGACTTCTTCATCCATTCCGGCGACACGATCTACGCCGACGGGCCGATCCAGGCCGAGGTGAAGCTCCCGGACGGCAGCCTCTGGCGCAACCGCGTCACCGAGGAGGTGTCGAAGCCCGCCGAATCGCTCGCTGAGTTCCGCGGCCGCCACAAGTACAACCTCACCGACCGGAACGTGCTGGCGATGAACGCCTCGGTGCCGATCCTGGCGCAGTGGGACGACCACGAGGTCACCAACAACTGGTGGCCGGGCGAGCCGCTCACCCGGGCCGAGCACCTGAAGAAGAAATACGCCGACCCGAACGTGCTCTCGATGCAGCTGCGCGCGGCTCGCGCCTTCCACGAATACATGCCGATGCGCTTCGAGCCGGCCGAGCCCGGCCGGGTCTACCGCAAGATCGCCTACGGCCCCCTGGTCGACGTGTTCATGCTCGACATGCGCTCCTACCGGGGCCCGAACGGCGAGAACCTGCAGAAGCAATACGGCCCCGACGCGTATTTCCTCGGGCCGCAGCAGATCGCCTGGCTGAAGCGGGCGCTCACCGAATCGCGCGCGACCTGGAAGGTGATCGCCGCCGACATGCCGCTCGGCCTCGTGGTGACCTATGACGTCGACCGCGATTTCGGCTCGGAGGCGGTGGCGCAGGGCGACGGGCCGCCGCTCGGGCGCGAGCTGGAGATCGCCGACCTGCTGCGGTTCATCAAGCAGGCCAAGATCCGCAACACGGTCTGGCTGACGGCGGACGTGCACTACACGGCCGCCCACTACTACGACCCCAACAAGGCGCAGTTCCAGGATTTCGACCCGTTCTGGGAGTTCGTCTCGGGGCCGCTGCACGCCGGCACCTACGGCCCCAACGCGCTGGACAACACGTTCGGGCCGCAGCTGCGCTACGTGAAGGCGCCCGACAAGGGCCAGGTGAACCTGTCCCCGGCCGCCGGCTACCAGTTCTTCGGCCACGTCGCGGTGGACGGCGCCACAGAGCAGATGACCGTGACCCTCAAGGACGCGGCCGATACCGACCTGTGGCACGTCACCCTCGACCCCGCGAAGGCGTGAGGGCGACGCGCGCCGGCCGGACACCCAGCCGGCGCGTGGCCTACGCCATGGTGATGTAATCGCGCAGGGCCTGGTGCTCGGCCACCACGGTAGCGATGCGGCGCGCCACCACGTCGCCGATCGAGATCAGGCCGATGAGGCGGCCCTCCTCGCAGACCGGGACGTGGCGGAAGCGCCCTTCGGTCATCAGGCCCATCACCTCCTCGATGGTGCTGCTGCGGCCGCAAGTGGTGACCTGGGTGGTCATGTGGTCCGAGACCGGGGCGTCGAAGGTCGCGCCCCCGTGGCGGGCCAGCGCCCGCATGATGTCGCGCTCCGAGATGATGCCGGCCACCGACCCGTCGGGATGGGCGACCACGAGTGCACCGATCCGCTTCTCGGCCAGGATCTGGATCACCTCTTCGAGGGTCTTGTCGGGGCTCACGGTGACGACGGAGCTTCCCTTCTCGGCGAGGATGCGGGCGACGGTCATGACTCTCTCCCTGTGACGCGGTGCGTGCGCCGTCAGCCGCGGCGCCTTCGTTACGCTGTCGTCCGGGTAGGCCCCGGCTCGTTCACATTATGGCGAGTGTGTGACCGAACCGCCGCGTTGGCAAGGTGCTTAGGTCGGCACCCTCTCGCGCCGATCCAGGAGCGGGAACAACAGGAAGCCCGCGATGAAACCGCCGAGATGCGCGTCCCAGGCGATGGCGGCGTTCTCACCCACCAGCGGCACGCTCACGAGGCCGAACAGCAGGTTGGTGGCGAGCCAGATCGCCAGGAAGGCCACCGCCGTGCGGTTGCGCAGGAGCTCGGGGATCGTCTCGGCCGGCCGGTGCGGCGGCACTTGCCAGGGCGCTCCGGAATACCCGGAGGCGGGCGGCTGGAACACGAAGCGGGCGGCCGCCGCCATCAGGGCCGAGATCCCCGCCGAGGCGCCGACCAGCGGCCCCGCGCTCAAGGGATCGATCAGCACGTGCAGCACGCCGCCGGCCACCGTTCCCGCCAGCCCGATCAGGACGTAGCGCCCAGCGCCGCAGCGCCGGGCCACCGGCGATCCGAAGGCGGCCAGCCAGACGCTGTTGAAGATCACATGCATCCAGGAGCCGTGCAGCAGAGCGTAGGTCGCCAGCGTCCAGGGCTGCAGCGCGTGCTCGGAGGTGATGTAGCGGGCGAACGCCTCGCGGGCGGCCTCCATGTCCGGGTCGCCGATTCCGGCCGCCGCCTGGATCACCTCGGCGGCCTTCCCGGGATCGAACCACACCGTCCAGCGGGCGGGCACCAGCGCGAGGTCGAGGACGACCCGGATGTCGAGCGTGTCCGGCAGCAGGAACTCGCGCACCGCCTGGATCGCCATCAGCAATCCGATCGAGAGCGTCACCACCCCCGGCATGTTGAACACGGGCACGCGGCTCTGGCGCGGGAATTCGGGGGAGGCATCCATCCCGGCACCATGTCGGGGCTAAGGGGGATCGGGCAAGTCCCGGCGACGTATTGAAGCCTTTTCGGGTGGTGTTCCGGTGCAGTGGCGCCGTTGAGAGCGTCCGAACATCGCTCCGGTCCCCGCACCGCCACGCATCCGAAATCGCGCCAATCTCGATCCCCAAACCGTCCCGCGCCGGGCGGCACGGCGCATGCGCCCTGAAGCCCGAGATCGCCCCGGATCGCCGGCCCCTCCCCCGCGGATGTGCCAGATTGACCCGGGGACGGACAACAGGCGTATCGATCCGGGACGACCGATGAAACATCCCACGAGCCGCATGCTCCATGCCTATTGGGAGCGCCTGCGCGGTGAGCGCGCCGCGCCCGAGCGGGCCGAGATCGAGCCGGGCGAGATCCGGCATCTGCTGGCCGATAGCCTGATCCTGGAACTCGACATGGCGGAGCGCTCGGCCACCATCCGGCTCGCCGGCACCCGGGTCTGCGCCCTCTACGGCCGGGAGTTGAAGGGCGCGACCTTCGCCAGCCTGTGGGGCTCGGAGGCGCCCGATCCCTGGCGCATCGTCGACATCGTCGCCAGCGACACCCTGGGCGTGGTGGCGGGCTTGCGCGGCCAGAACACGGCCGGCGAGGCGGTAGATCTCGAATTGCTGCTCCTGCCCCTGCGCCATCGCGGGCGCATGCAGGTCCGGGCACTGGGGACCCTGAGCCTCGAGACCACGCCGCACTGGATCGGCCTGCGCCCGCTCGTGGAGGCGGAAACCACCTCCCTGCGCATCCTGCCCGGCCGCCGGGTGGAGGCCGCCCCGCCGGCACGGGCGGCGATCCGGGGCCCGGCCGGCTTTCCCGGCCCGGTGCGCCGGGGGCACCTGCTCGTCCATGCCGGCGGGCGGGCCTGATACCGTGAGACAAATTCTGAATTCGATATATTAAACAGCACTTTTTCGGCGAGATATCGAATGCGCTCGGCACAAATAGGAGCCTGTACAGGCCAAGCCGAATCGCACGACCGCGCAGGACAGAAAAATTCACCCTGCGGCGGATATTGCTGAATCGGAAAAAAGACTTTCGTAACAGTCCGCGTCTAGCCTGCGATAACGATTGTCGCGGCGGGGAGCCCATCTCGGTATGATCGCGGTCGACGCCACCGCCGGAACGGATGCGGGCCGCGCGGCCAGCCGCGGGCGCAACGCCGCCGACCAGCGCCGCCACCAGCGCGTGCGGGTCTCCGTGCTCGGCCGCTACATGCTGGCCGACCGGCGGGAATATCCCTGCCAAACCGTGGACATGTCGCCGGGCGGCGTCCGGTTGACCTGCGCGGTGGTGGGCGAGATCGGCGAGCGTGTGGTGCTCTACCTCGAGCATATCGGGCGGATCGAGGGCGTCATCGCGCGCTTCAGCGAGGGCGGCTTCGCCGTCCAGCTCAACGCCACGCCGCGCAAGCGCGACAAGATCGCGTCCCAGCTGACCTGGCTCGCCAACCGGGAGATCCTGGGCCTGCCCGAGGGACGGTCCCACGAGCGTCTGGTGCCGACCCAGACGGCGGTGACCCTGCGGGTCGAGAGCGGACGGGAGATCCAGGCCCGGCTCATCGATATCTCGATGTCGGGCGTGGCGATCGCCAGCTCGGCTACGCTGCATCTTGGGGCGTCTGTGACGGTGGGCAGCACCCCTGGACGGCTGGTGCGCTACTTCGACGGCGGCTTCGGCGTGCAGTTCCTGCTGCCGCTCTCCCCCGACCGCTTCCATGCCGGGATGACGCTGTAGGGTTTCCCTAGAGACAGATCAGATCTTCTTCGCCAGCTGCGCCGCGGTCTCCTCGGCCGGGCGCGAGACGTCCAGGGCGCCGAGGAAGCGGTTCTGCGCGTCCATCACGTAGACGATCGCGGTGTGCTCCATCGTGTAGTCCCCGTCCTTGCCGGGCACCTTGCGGGCATAGGCGCGATACGCCTTCTCGGTGGCGACGACCTGCTCGGGGCTGCCGGTGAGGCCGGTGATACGCGGATCGAAGCTCGACAGGTAGGTCTTCAGGCTCGCCGGGTCGTCGCGCTCGGGATCCACGGTGACGAAGGCGACGCGCATGCGCGCAGCCTTCGGCCCCAGGGCGGCGAGAACGTCCGAGACCTGCTGGAGCGTCGTCGGGCACACGTCCGGGCAATGGGTGAAGCCGAAGAACACCAGGTGCGGCGCGCCGGTGAAATCGCGCTCGGTGACGGTGCGCCCGTCCTGGTCGATCAGCGTGAACGGGCCGCCGACACCGGGCACGCCTACGGGCGCCCGGTCCGGCATGAACGCGAACACCGCCGCCCCGGTCAGGCCGACGAGACCGAGGCAGAAGGCGAGGAGCGGGATCAAGGCGCGGCGCATCTTTTTTCGACTCCGACCTCCGTGCAGCGGCTGGCACAGCACGGAACGGCGCGCGAAGGCAAGCCGGCTCGCCTGGGACCCGATGTCAGGGCTTGGCGGCGGGCTCCCCGGCGGGCGGGGCGGCGGCTGCACCCTTCGGCGGCTCCTTGCCGAGGTAGATATATTCCGGCGCGGCCTTCAGCTGATCCTTGGTCGTGTCGATGCGGGCCTGGAGCGTCTTATCGTCGGTCCGGTCGAGCTTCATCACCGACGGGTCGACCGCCACGTACTTCGAGCCGATACCGAGGAAGCCACCGACGCCGATGATCCAGGCCTTCACGCTGCCCTTCTGGTCGAGGACGAAATCCGCGATCTGGCCAATCGTGTCGTTGGCCGCGTTGGTGACGTTGGCGCCGATCAGCTTGCTGGCGACCATGTCGTCGGGGGTCTGGGCCACGAAGGTCGGGCGCAGGTTGTCGGCCATGGTGGCCGGCTGACCGGGGGCCGGCGCCGCGGGCGCGCCGGCATTCGGGGTCGGGCTGGCAGTCTGCGCCGCGGCGGTTGCGAGGCCGGCCAGCAGGAGGGCCGAGGCGAGGAGCGAAGTGCGCATCGGGTCAGGACTTTCGGACGGAGGGCCGCGAACGAGGGTGGCGCCGCCTTAAGGCTCTGGCGCAGCGTAAGTTCCGCCGATTCTCACCGCGTACCGTGGATTACCCGCCCCTTTGCCGGCTGAGCGACCGCGGCCCGGGACTCGCCGAGTGACGGCATCGCGGCCGCGAGGGTCGCGTTCATACGCGCGGAGAGCCAGTCCACGAAGCGGCTCGCCCGCGCGTCATCCTCGATCGGATGCGCCGAGAGGGCGACATACTGGGTCCCGTCCGGCCAGAAGCCGTGCGGACTGCACAGGCGCCGGGCCGCCACGTCCCGCTCGACCATGTGGATCGACGCGAGGGCGACCCCCTGCCCGGCCAGGGCGGCCTCAATGGCGAGGTAGAAATGCTCGTAGGTCCGGTCCGAGGTGCAGGCGATCACTGGGCGGTTCAGGCGCTTCCAGGTCGCCCAGCCATCGGGCCGGCTGCGGGTGTGGAGCGCCGGAAGCGGGAACCGGCCCGTTTTCGCCTCGAACCCGGCGAGTGCCTCCGGCGCGCAGACCGGCCCCATCGCCTCGTCGCAGATCACCCGGGCATGGAGCGCGCCGTCGATCGGAAAGTCGTTCCGACGGATCGCGAGATCGACATGGTCGCGCCGGAAATCGATGCGTCCGCCGGCCGCCAGCACCCGCACCTCGATCCCGGTGGCCTGCTGGAACGCGCCGAGGCTCGGGATCAGGAATTTCAGGCACAGGGTCGGCTCGCAGGACACGACGAGGGGCTGCCCCGAGCCCCTGGTGCGGAAGTCGGCGAGGGTGTCTTCCAGATCGCCGAAGATGCTCCGGAGCCGGGCGGCCAGAGCGCGCCCGCGCTCCGTCAGGAACACCCCCCGGTTGCGGCGCACGAACAGCGCCTCGCCGAGATCCGCCTCGAGGTTCTTGATCTGCTTGCTGACGGCGCCGTGGGTGACGTGCAGCTCCTCCGCGGCCCGGGTCAGGCTTCCGTGCCGGGCGGCCGATTCGAACACCCGCAGCGCGCCGAGTTGCGGCAGGCGTTCGCGCATGGGGTCCGGGGCGTTCATCCGGTGAGCTTTCCTCACGCATCCCGGTGAGAGCAACTCGATTTTTTCGGTCCGGGGCCTGTGCTTCCATGCGCTGGACCGTGGCGCCCCGAAGCCGTGGCCCTACCCCGACACCAGCGACACCGCGCACCGGCGCGTCGGCGACGACGCGCGGCCGGATTCGCGAGCCTTGAGGAATCCGCGATGGAGCAGGCCGCCCTGATCGTTCCCGTCGTCTGGCTGGCCGTGCTCAGCCCCGGCGCCGATTTCGCCATGGTGTCGCGCAACAGCTGTCTGTACGGCCGGCAGGCGGGTTTTGCCGTCAGCACCGGGATCGCGCTCGCGTGCTGGTTCCACGTCGCCTACGCGATCGTCGGGATCGCGCTTATCGAGCGCACGATCCCCCACGCCTTCGGCCTCATCCGGATCCTGGGCGCCGCGTACCTCATCGTCATGGGCGTCTCGATGGCGCTGCGCAGCCGGGCGGCCGAGCCGGAGGCGGCCGGACCGCCCGCCGCCTTCAGCGCGCGCGGCGTCGTCACCGGACTGCTCACGAACGGGCTCAATCCCAAGACCTCGATCTTCGTGATCAGCATCTACAGCCAGGCGCTGGGTCCGGACGCCGCGTTGCAGCAGCAGGTCGCCTGGGGCCTGTTCATATCGCTGTCCCACCTGGCGTGGTTCGCCCTGGTCTCGTCGTATCTCTCGAAGCCGGGTGTGCGCGACTTTGTCCTGCGCCGCCAGATCCTGTTCAACCGCGTGATCGGCGTCATCCTGACGCTGTTCGGAACGATGCTCCTGGCCGTCAACCAGCCGGGCGGCCTGCCGTAGCCCGGATCGCGAGCACGGGGCTTTGACGACGGGGCGCCGGCCCATCACAAGCCTCACCCCATGCTCCGCCTCGTCCTCTACCAACCCGACATCCCCCAGAACACCGGCACGATGCTGCGGATGGCCGCCTGCCTCGGGCTGGCGGTCGAGATCGTGGAGCCGGCGGGCTTCGACGTCTCGGACCGGCACCTGCGCCGCTCGGGCCTCGATTACCTCGACCACGTGGCGATCACCCGGCACCGCTCGTTTTCGGCCTTCGAGGCGTGGCGGGCCGAGGCCGGCCTGCGGCTGGTGCTCGCCACCACGGCGGGCGCCCTGCCCCACACGGCGTTCGGGTTCCGCCCGGACGATTGCATCATGGTCGGGCGCGAATCTGCCGGCGTGCCCGACGCCGTCCACGCGGTATCCGATGCCAGGGTGGTGGTGCCGATCCGGCCCGGCCTGCGCTCGCTCAACGTCGCGGTGGCGGCCGCAATGATCACCGGCGAGGCCCTGCGGCAGACCGGCGGCTTTGAAGCGGATCCCGGCAAGCCGGCGCGATAGGGGCGGGTCGGCGCCATCGCCGGCTCCGCGGCTCGACCATCCCTATTTCGCGGGCGCGCCCTGCACGATGCCGATCGCGGAGACGGACGGTGGGTCGCCGTTCGCCCCCAAGCTCGCCGGGGTGGCGCAGGTGACCGAGGCCTGCGGCACGGCGTCCAAGGCGGCCTGAGCCTCCTCTTCCGCCAGCCGCCGGCGCTCCTCCGCGTAGCCGCCGGCAATCGCCATATCGACGAGGCGGCGGGTCAGCCGGAAGGCCAGCCAGAACAGGACGAGGCAGACGGCAGTCGCGGCGGCAGCCTTCAGCGGGTCCACGGGACTCCTCGAACAATCTCCCCTATGTCGGGGGCGCCCCTCTTAGAGCCGCCCGCGATCGCGTTGCAATTGGACTTGGCTCCGAGGTCGCCATCCAACCCGGGCTCAGCCCCCATCCGCGCCGGACCGGCGTTCTTGATCAGGCAGGTGCCGTTGCGCGAGACCTTCCATATCGAAGTCCTCGGCCCCGAGGCGGACGAGGTCCAGACGCGGATCTCGGTGCGCGTCGGCAGCCTGGAGACCGCCCAGGAGCGGGCCCTGCGCCTGTTCGCCCGCGCCCGGGTCCCCCAGCGCTCCGGCGAGCCGGCCCAGGCCGTGCGGGTGATCGACGGTGCCGGCCGCGAGGTGTTCTTTCGAAGCCGCTTCGATGAGGGCGATTGAGCCCGATGCGCGCCGCCCTGATCCTGCCCGGGCTCGTCCTGCTGACCTGCGGGCTGTTCCTGCGCAGCTATACCCTGGCGCCGGCCCCGGACCGGCGCGGCGGCACCACGCTTCAGCTGACCTGGCCGAACCGTCCGCTCTTCGGCAGCCCGCGCGCCGACTGCCTCGGTACGCCCGCAGACGAGCCGGTCGTCGCCTGCCTGATCGCCTCGGTCGGCCGGGCGCGCAGCGAGGGCGTTGCGGTGATCCAGCTGCCGTTCTGCGCGACCTGCTACGCCCTGTCCGAGCGGATCGCGCGCATCGGCCGCGACGAGGCGGCGACGCAGGCGCGACTCACGCAGATCGGTCGCCTCGGCTGGTGAGGCGTGCCCGCGCCACACGCTCGCGGGCGCGCTCCAGGGTTCGGGCCAGCGGGAACAGCGGGTCGCGCCCGGCCTCGACCAAGAGGTGAGCGATCGGCCGCCGTTCCGTCCAGAAGGTGGAGCCGAGGGCGAAATCCGGTGGCGCGCACGAGTCGATCCGGTCGATCCCCTCCCCGGCCAGCACCGCCTCGGTCAGGCGGTGGACGAGTTGTACCCCGGGGGCGGCCTCCGAATCCGCCTCGTCGTGGGCGATCTTGAGCACCCAGGCCTCGGGGCCGGTGAGCGGCAGGATCGCGGAGGCCAGGATCCGACCGTCCCTGCGCAAACGGGCGACCCGCACGCGCCCCTCGGCCCCGAGATCGGCCAGGACGGCGCGCAGGAACGCGACCTCGTCGGGCCGCT
>NZ_JAKSYK010000002.1:0-282 GCF_022829425.1 Methylobacterium sp. J-072
GCTCGATCCCGGCGATGCCGCCCACCGACCCGCTGATCTACCGGTTCTACGAGCTGGTGATGGTCTACGGCACGACCTTCAAGGAGCTGATCCAGGAGGAGTTCGGCGACGGCATCATGTCGGCGATCGACTTCAACATGGCCAGACCCGGATCAGCGGCACCGGCCGCGACATCGTGCTCGCGGTGGCGAGCCAGGGCGCGCGCATCGCCGACACCCTCAGCCAGACCGGCGCGAGCTTCGCCGAGACCGCGGACGTGCGCGTCCGGGCCATCGACGAGAC
>NZ_JAKSYK010000013.1:0-22965 GCF_022829425.1 Methylobacterium sp. J-072
GGGGGAGGGAGACCGTCGCGTCTAGTGCGGCCGCGCCTCGCCGCTGCCGGTCTCGCCGCGGCGCTTGGCCTCGTCGTACTCGACCGCCTCTTCCTCTTCTTCCGGCACGACCTCGTTCGGGCCGGCCGTCACGTAGTGGAAGAAGCCCGCGACCGCGGCAAAGCCCATCGCGGCGAGCCCGAACACCTTGGCGCCGCCCTTCCAGAAGGCGACCAGCGGCGAGATCTTCGGGTCGTTCGGCAGGCCGGCATACAGGCTCGGCTGGTCGGCATGGTGCAGCACGTACATGACGTGCGTGCCGCCGACGCCGGCCGGGTCGTAGAGACCGGCATGCTCGAAGCCGCGCGACTTCAGGTCCTCGACGCGGGTCTCGGCCTGCTCGATCATCGCCTGCTTGGTGCCGAACATGATCGAGCCGGTCGGGCACGCCTTGGCGCAGGCCGGAGCCTGACCCACCGCGACCCGGTCCGAGCACAGGGTGCACTTGTACGCCTTGTGGTCGGTCTGGCTGATGCGCGGGATGTTGAACGGGCACCCCTTCACGCAATAGCCGCAGCCGATGCAGTTCTCCTCGATGAAGTCGACGATGCCGTTGGAGTACTGCACGATCGCCCCGGGGGACGGGCACGCCTTGAGACAGCCCGGCTCGGTGCAGTGCATGCAGCCGTCCTTGCGGATCAGCCATTCGAGGTTCTGGGTCTCCGGGTTCTCGTACTCGGTGAACCGCATGAGGGTCCACGACTTCGGCGTGAGGTCGTGGGGGTTGTCGTAGACACCGCGGTTGATCCCGATGTCGTCGCGCAGGTCGTTCCACTCCTCGCAGGCCGATTGGCAGGCCTTGCAGCCGATGCATTTCGACACGTCGATGAGCTTGGCGACCTCCACCTGGCGGCGGATCTCCGGCGGCGTCTCCGTGGAGGCGGAGCGCTGGCGGATATCGAGGGAGCTGTAATCGGCCATGATCTCGAGCTCCTCAGGCGACCGCGTCGGACGGCGGCGTGGTCGGCTCGATATTCACGAGCCAGGCCTTGAACTCCGGCGTCTCGGTATTCGCGTCACCCACCACGGGCGTCAGCGAGTTCGGGTGCCATCCTTTCTTCGTCAGGCCCATGAAGCCCCAGTGCTGCGGGATGCCAACGACGTGGACGGCCTTGCCGTCGCAGATCAGCGGCTTGATCCGCTTGGTCACCACCGCCTTGGCCTTCAGCGAGCCGCGCTTCGACCAGACGCGGACCCAACCGCCCTTGGTGATGCCCTTCTCCTTCGCCAGCTCCTCCGAGATCTCCACGAAGGCCTCCGGCTGGAGGATCGCGTTGATCCGGGCGTGCTTGGTCCAGCCGTGGAAGTGCTCGGTCAGGCGGTAGCTGGTGGCCGCGTAGGGGAACTCCGTCGCGTCGCCGAGATCGGCCAGGTCGTCCTTGAAGATGCGGGCCGCCGGGGCGCCCTTGATCTTCGGGAACGGGATGTTGGCCATCGGCGACTCGAACGGCTCGTAATGCGTCGGGAACGGCCCGTCGCGCATGAGCCCCCGGGTCCACAGGCGGGCGACGCCCTCCTGGTTCAGGATGAACGGCCCGACGCCCTTATCGGGGGCGACGGTGACGCCGTAATCCGGCACGTCGAAGCCGATCCACTGCTTGCCGTTCCACTCGATGAGCTTCTTCTTCTCCGACCAGGGCTTGCCCTCCGGGTCGCAGGACGCCCGGTTGTAGAGCACGCGCCGGTTGGCCGGCCACGCGAAGGCCCAGTTCGGGGCGATGCCGCGGTCGCCGGGATCATTGTTGTCCCGGCGGGCCATGGTGTTGCCCTTCTCGGTGTAGCAGCCCGAGTAGATCCAGCACCCGCAGGCGGTGGTGCCGTCGTCCTTGAGCTGGGCGAAGCCGTCGAGCTGCTTGCCCGCCGGGATGATCGTCCCGTTGAGGTCCGGCGTCGGCGCCACGGTGAAGCCGTTGAGCTCGCGGGCGAGCTCGGTCGGCGTCGGCGATTCCGCGATCGCGTAGTCCCATTTCAGGTTGAGGATCGCGTCCGGGAACGCGCCGCCATCCTTCTTGTAGGCCGCCTTCACGCGGAGGAAGATCTCCGACATGATCTCGATGTCCGAGCGGCACTCGCCCGGAGGCTCCTGAGCCTGCCAGTGCCACTGCAGCCAGCGGCTGGAGTTCGACAGCGAGCCTTCCTCCTCCACGAACAGGGTGGTCGGCAGCTCGAACACCTCGGTCTGGATCTTGGTCGGATCGACGTCGTTGTACTCGCCGTGGTTCTCCCAGAACCGGGCGGTCTCCGTCTTGAGCGGATCCATCACCACGATGAACTTCATCTTGGAGAAGGCGTCCGTCATCTTGGCGCGGTTCGGGAACGACAGCAGGGGGTTGAAGCCCTGGATGATGTAGCCCGTCATCTTGCCCTGCTTGGCGAGCTCGAACCCACGGATCACGTCGTAGGTCGGCACGTCGAGCTTGGGCAGGTAATCGTAGGCCCAATCGTTCTCCTTCGTCGCCTTATCGCCCCACATCATCTTCTGGAACGAGACGAAGAACTTGTTGTAGTTCTGCCAGTAGCTGGTCTGGCCCGGGCGCAGCGGCTTGAACTGCCGCTTGGCGATGTAGCTCGCGTAGTCCGGCTCCTTCTCCACGGGCAGGTTGAGATAGCCCGGGATGAGGTTCGACATCAGCCCGAGATCGGTCAGCCCCTGGATGTTGGAGTGACCGCGCAGCGCCTGCATGCCGCCGCCGAGCATGCCGATATTGCCCAGCAGCGTCTGCACGATGCACATCGAACGGATGTTCTGCGAGCCCTTGGAGTGGTGCGTCCAGCCGAGCGCGTAGAGCGAGGCCATCGTCCGCTCAGGCGACGACGTGGTCGCCATCAGCTCGCAGACCTTCAGGAAGGTCTCCTTCGGCGAGCCGCAGATCCGCTCCACCATCTCCGGCGTGTAGATGGCGATGTGCTTCTTCAAGAGCTGCATGACGCAGCGCGGATGCTGCATCGTCTCGTCGACCACGGCATAGCCGTCGGGACCGATCTCGTAGTCCCAGGTGGTCTTGTCGTAGTCGCGCTTGTCGGCGTCGTAGCCGGCGAACAGGCCCTCGCTGAAATCGTAGCCCTCGCGGACCACGTAGCCCGCGTTGGAATAGGCCGCGACGTAGCGGTGCTGCAGCTTGTCGTTGTCGATCAGGTACTTCGCGACACCCGACAGGAACGCGATATCGGTCCCCTGCCGGATCGGGCAGTACAGATCGGCCACCGACGCCGTGCGGGTGAAGCGCGGGTCGACGACGATGAGCTTGGCGTTGTTATGGGCCTTCGCCTCGACGACCCACTTGAATCCGCACGGATGCGCTTCGGCGGCATTGCCGCCCATCACGGTAATCACGTCCGCGTGCTTGATGTCCATCCAGAGGTTGGTCATCGCACCGCGTCCGAAGGAGGGCGCCAAACTGGCGACCGACGGACCGTGTCAAACCCTGGCCTGGTTATCGAAGACCAGGGCCCCCATGCTTCGGACTGTCTTGTAGGTCAGCCAGGCCGTCTCGTTGGTGGTGGCCGAGGCTCCGAGGAAGCCCGTCGTGGTCCAGCGGTTGACCGTGAGCTCTTCGTTCTTGGCCAGGAAGTTCTTGTCCCGATCCTCCTTGAGGAGGGTCGCGATCCGGTCGAGGGCGAAGTCCCAGGAGACGCGCTTGAACTCGGAGGTGCCGGGCGCCCGGTAGAGCGGGTACTTGGTGCGCGTCTCGGCATGCACGAAGTCGAGCAGGGCCGAGCCCTTCGGGCAGAGCGTGCCGCGGTTGACCGGGTGATCGGGATCGCCCTCGATATGCATCACCGAGGAGCGCGCGTTCTTCGAACGGTCGCCCAGGCTGTACAGGATGACGCCGCAGGCGACCGAGCAGTACGGGCATGTGTTGCGGGTCTCGCGCATCTGCGCGAGCTTGAACGGCCGCACCGCGGCGGCCATGGCCGGCTGGAGTCCGCCGAAGCCGAGTGCGCCGAGCGAGCCGCCCGCGAGGCCGGCGCCGGCCCCTTTGAGCAGGCCACGCCGAGAGACCTGGACGTTCATCTCCGCTCCTTAAAGCGATCTGGTATAATTCCAGGGTGTCCCAAAAAAGCGTGCACGAGGCAAGTGCGATGGGGTGACACAGCGGGCAGGGCTGTCTTGCATGTGCCGGCACGTTCAAGTGCCGGCTATCATCCTACAGGAGCACGTGTTTTTTACTTGGTAGGCGCGGCCGGATTGTTGCCCGAGGGGCCGCCGGTGCGGTGGTCGAGGGGCGCCTGCGGCTCCGTCGCGGAGGATCCGCCCGTATCCGCCTTGGGGACCGGCCGGTCGGCGTTCTCGCCGATCGACTTGCCGCCCGGGTTCGGCGCGTCCTTGGCGGCCGATTGCTCCCGGGGAACCGGCGCCTGACTCCAGCCGTCCTGGGCGCTGCGGGACTTGTCGCCCATCGCGTCGATCCCCTTGATCTCGCCGGGCTGCGTCTGGGCCAGGGCCGGGGCGCTCGTCGCCGCCAACGCCAGGAACGCCATCAGGGTCAGGGGAATCGAGCGGGACACAGGGTGGATCCGATCTGCGCGAGGGGTCATGGCCGGCAACGTGCCCCCGGGGCGGCCAGTTC
The DNA here is from genome assembly GCF_022829425.1 of Methylobacterium sp. J-072. Taxonomy (NCBI): domain Bacteria; kingdom Pseudomonadati; phylum Pseudomonadota; class Alphaproteobacteria; order Hyphomicrobiales; family Methylobacteriaceae; genus Methylobacterium; species Methylobacterium sp. J-072. The sequence continues at coordinate 4,611 of NZ_JAKSYK010000013.1, forward strand.
CGGCCCCCGGGACCGGCCGCCGTGACGGCTTCTTAACCAAGCTTTGCCAATCTCCTGGCGTGGCCGCCTAGGAGACTCGGGATCATGACGAAGTCGTATCCGGAGCGTCCGTCCGAAGAGACCGCCTCATCGACCGCGGCCTCCCTCAGCCCGAGCGTCCGGCGGCATCTCGGCCAGAACCTGCGGGCGGTCTACGCCGACACGCTGGCGGCGCCGATCGACCAGCGCCTCGAGGCCCTGGTGAAGCAGCTCGGCAAATCGAAGCCTTAAGTCTCGCGCCCTACGGCTCGGGCGATGAATCGCTGCGAGCGAAATGTGCGCCAGCGCACATCAGTTCGTTCTTTCTACGAAACCCTCTGACGCGCTGACATTCTTCTCCCTGCTTTTCGAGCCGGAGAAGATCCATGCCTTCTGCCCTGATCAATCCCCCTGACCGCTTGTGCTCCCGGGGAATCCGACGATCCTGCATCCCGCATAAGGCCGTGTGACCACGCGCCCGAGACTTGACTTCGTTCGATAAACCGAACGATCCAGGGCTTTCTGGGTGCGCCTCGCTGCGGCGCACCCGTCAGCGGCTGGGAGAGCGGGCGTGATAAAGAACGGTGCGGTCAGGAACCGGGCTTTCGGGCTGTCGATGCTGGTCGGGGCCGGCCTGTTGTCCTGCCTTCTGCCGGCCGCTGCCGAGACCGCGCTGCTGAACGTCTCGTACGACCCGACCCGGGAACTCTACCGCGACATCAACACGGTCTTCGCCGAGGAATGGAAGGCCAAGACCGGCGAGGCGATCACGGTGCGCGCCTCGCATGGCGGCTCGGGCGCCCAGGCCCGCACGGTGATCGACGGCGTCGATGCCGACGTGGTCACGCTGGGCATCCCGTCGGACATCGACGCCATCGCCAAGCTGACCCACAAGATCCCCGACGACTGGCGGACCAAGCTTCCCAACGAGGCCACACCCTACACCTCGACGGTGGTCTTCCTGGTCCGCAAGGGCAACCCGAAGGGCGTCAAGGACTGGGCCGACCTGACCAAGCCGGACGTCAAGGTGATCACTCCGAACCCCAAGACCTCGGCCGGCGGCCGCTGGAACTTCCTGGCCGCCTGGGGCTACGCCTACGGCCAGGACAAGGACGCCGCCAAGGCCGACGCCTTCGTGGGCCAGATCTACAAGAACGTGCCGATTCTCGACACCGGCGCCCGCGGCTCGACCGTGACCTTCGCGCAGCGCGGGCTGGGCGACGTGCTCCCGACCTGGGAGAACGAGGCCTACCTGGTGCTGCAGGAATTCGGCGCGGACAAGTTCGACATCGTGTCGCCGCCGACCTCGATCTACGCCGAGCCGCCGGTGGCCCTCGTGGCCGCTAATGCCGAGCGTAAGGGCACCACCAAGGCCGCCCAGGCCTATCTCGACTTCCTGTACAGCGACCGCGCGCAGGCGATCTTCGCCAAGCACCATTACCGCCCGATCCGCCGCGAGGCGGCGGCCCCGGCCGACCTCGCCCAGCTCCCCGAGATCAAGCTGTTCAAGATCGAGGATTACCAGGGCTCCTGGGACGAGATCCAGAAGCGGAACTTCGACGCCGGCGGCTTGTTCGACCGGTTGAGCCGGGCCGGCCGCTGAGGCGGGAACCATGGTCGAGACGCCGCGTCGCAAACGCACCTTCCGCCGCCCGAGCGTGATCCCGGGCTTCGGGCTCAGCTTCGGCTACACGCTGACCTGCCTCGGGCTCATCGTGCTGCTGCCGCTCGCCGGGCTCGTCGCCAAGGCGTCCGGCCTCGGCCTCTCCGGGATCTGGGACGTTGCCACCGATCCGCGGGTGTCCAGCGCCCTGCGGATCAGCTTCGGCGTCTCGGCGGTCGCGGCGCTCGTGGCCTCGGTCTTCGGCTTCCTGGTCGCCTGGGTCCTGACCCGCTACCGCTTCCCGGGCCGCAAGCTCATGGACGCGGCGGTCGACCTGCCCTTCGCGCTGCCGACCGCGGTGGCCGGCATCGCCCTGGCCTCGCTCTATGCGCCGGACGGGTTTTTGGGCGCGCCGCTCGCCCGGCTCGGCATCCAGGCGGCCTACACGCCGGTGGGGATCTTCATCGCCATGGTGTTCATCGGGCTGCCCTTCGCGGTGCGGACCGTGCAGCCGCTGATCGCCGAGATCGACAAGGAGATCGAGGAGGCGTCCGCCACCCTCGGGGCCAACCGGTTCGCGACCCTGACCAAGGTGGTGCTGCCGCCGCTGATCCCGGCGGTGCTCACCGGCTTCGCCATGGCCTTCGCCCGGGGGGTCGGCGAGTACGGCTCGATCATCTTCATCGCCGGCAACCTGCCTTACGTCTCGGAGATCGCGCCGCTCCTGATCGTGATCAAGCTGTCCGAGTTCGACTATGGCGGGGCGGCGGCGATCGCCACGATCATGCTGGGCATCTCGTTCCTGACGCTGCTTACCATTAACCTGATCCAGGCCTGGAGCCGGAGGCGCTTCGGCTATGTCTGAGATCTTCTCGCCGACCGTGGCACCGATCGTGCGGGCGGAGCCGGTCGCCTCGGAGGGGGCGGCCACCCGCACCGTGCTGATCGCGATCGCGATCGCCTTCCTGGCGCTGTTCCTAGTGCTGCCGCTGATCGCGGTGTTCACCCAGGCCTTCTCCAAGGGGGTCGAGGCCTTCCTGGCGGCGTTCCGGGAGCCCGATGCCTGGAGCGCGATCCGCCTGACCCTGACGGTGGCGGCGATCGCGGTGCCGTTCAACGTGGTGTTCGGCCTGGCGGCCTCCTGGGCGATCGCCAAGTTCGAGTTCTCCGGCAAGTCGCTGCTGATCACCCTGATCGACCTGCCGTTCTCGGTCTCGCCGGTGGTCTCGGGGCTGATCTACGTGCTGCTGTTCGGCTCGCAGGGCCTGTTCGGCACCTGGCTCGTGGACCACGGGATCCAGGTTCTGTTCGCCCTGCCGGGGATCGTGCTGGCGACCGTGTTCGTGACCTTCCCGTTCGTCGCCCGGGAGCTGATCCCGCTGATGCAGGAGCAGGGCTCCTCGGAGGAGGAGGCGGCCCTGACGCTCGGGGCCTCGGGCCTGCACGCGTTCCGCACGGTGACGCTGCCCAACATCCGCTGGGGCCTGCTCTACAGCGTGCTCCTCTGCAATGCCCGGGCGATGGGCGAGTTCGGGGCGGTGTCGGTGGTGTCCGGCCACATCCGCGGCCTGACCAACACCATCCCGCTCCACGTGGAGATCCTCTACAATGAGTACAACTTCGTCGCCGCCTTCGCCGTCGCTACGCTCCTCGCTGTCCTCGCCCTCATCACCCTCGTCCTCAAATCCTTCCTCGAGTGGCGCTTCGCGGGCGAACTCGCACACGGCCGGGCTCACTGAGCGCTCCTCGACGGCGATCCGGGTCGAGGGCATCTCCAAGACCTTCGACACGGCCGCGGTGCTGCACGACCTGTCGATCGACGTGCGGGCGGGGGAGCTGCTCGGGCTGCTCGGCCCCTCGGGCTCGGGCAAGACGACGCTGCTGCGGATCATCGCCGGGCTCGACGCGCCGGACCGGGGCCGGATCCTGTTCGGCGACGACGACGCCACGGGGCTGGCCGTGCAGGAGCGGGCGGTGGGCTTCGTGTTCCAGCACTACGCCCTGTTCAAGCACATGAGCGTGGCCGACAACATCGCCTACGGGCTGAACGCGCGGCGCCGGGCCGACCGGCCGGCTAGGCCTGAGATCAAGCGTCGGGTCGGCGACCTGCTCGACCTGATCCGGCTCTCGGGCTTCGGCGACCGCTACCCGTCGCAGCTCTCGGGCGGCCAGCGCCAGCGGGTGGCGCTCGCCCGGGCGCTCGCCGTCGAGCCCCGGGTGCTGCTGCTGGACGAGCCCTTCGGCGCCCTCGACGCCCAAGTCCGAAAGGACCTGCGCCGCTGGCTGCGCGAGATCCACGACCGCACCGGCCAGACGACGATCTTCGTGACCCACGATCAGGACGAGGCCCTGGAGCTGTCGGACCGGGTCGCGGTGCTGGATCGCGGCCGCCTGGAGCAGGTCGGCACCCCGGACGAGGTCCAGGAGCACCCGGCCTCGGCGACCGTGATGAAGTTCCTCGGCGACCACGTCGAGGTGGAAGCGCTGGCCGAGGGCGGCCGGGTGCTGGTGCGCGGCCGGGAGACGCCGGTGGCGACACCGGCCGGGACCATCGGCCCGGTCAAGCTCTACGTCCGGCCCTGGCAGTTGCAGCTCGCCGAGCCCGAGGCGGCGCATCTCTCCGGCACGGTGCGCAGCTCCTACCGCAGCCAGGGCCGCCAGCGCATCGAGGTCGCCGACGACCAGGGCCGCGTGCTCGCGGTGGAGGATTTCGACGGCATCCGCTACCCGGCCGGCCACCCAGTCGGCCTGCGGATCAACGGGGGGCATGTGTTCGGGTGAATAGCCTGACGGCGTTGCGTTCGGATCAGCTGTGAACACGGGAGCCTGTGCCCGAGGGGTCGAGGCCGGTGAGCCAATCGGAGAAACGCCTCGACCGGATGCGCCGCAATCCTGTCGGCGATTGGACGATCGAAGACGTCGCGATGGTCTGCCGCGGGTTCGGGATCGATTGCGTTCCACCGGGGCGGGGCTCACATTACGACATCTCCCATCCGAGTCGCCCTGAGATCCTGACGGTTCCCGCCCGACGGCCCATCAAGGGTCCCTACATTCGGGATTTCGTGGCGTTCGTGGACGCCGTCAGAAGGAGCTGAGCCATGATGGTTCGCGACTACTTCGTTCAGGTCGAGCGGTTGACGGAAGCCGATGGGGGCGGGTTGCTGGGCCGTGTGCCCGACCTACCCGGATGCATGTCGGACGGCGACGATCTCGAGGGCCTGGAGGCGAATGTCGCCGATGCCATCGAGACTTGGATTAACGCAGCTCACCGCTTGGGCCGCGAGGTGCCGTCGCCGAAGCTACAGGCTCGGCGCGCCTGAAACCGGATCCGAAATTGTCGATTGGGGCTGGGTTCGAGAGTCCTGCCCTATTGCGTAGGCCCACGAGCCGAGACCGATGTCTGAACAGCCCCATCCCGATGTCCTCGCCGCAATCGGCCAGACGCCGCTGATCCGGCTGCGCCGCGCCTCCGAGGCGACCGGTTGCGAGATTTTCGGGAAGGCCGAGTTCCTCAATCCCGGCCTTTCGGTGAAGGACCGGGCGGCGCTCGCCATCGTGCAGGATGCCGAGGCGAAAGGCCTGATCCGGCCGGGCGGGACCATCGTGGAGGGCACAGCCGGCAATACCGGCATCGGTCTCGCCCTGGTGGCTTCCGTGCGCGGCTACCGGACGCTGATCGTCATCCCGGTCACGCAGTCCGAGGAGAAGAAGCAGACTCTGCGGCTCGCCGGCGCGCGCCTCGTCGAGGTGCCGGCGGTGCCGTTCGCCAACCCGAACAACTACGTCCACGTCGCCCGGCGGCTGGCCGAAAAGCTCGCCGCCACGGAGGCCAACGGGGCGTTCTTCGCCGACCAGTTCGACAACGTCGCCAACCGGCAGGCCCATGTGGACGGGACCGGCCCCGAGATCTGGGAGCAGACCGGCGGTCGGGTCGACGGCTTCGTCTGCGCCGCCGGGACCGGGGGGACGCTGGCGGGCACCGCGGCAGCGTTGCGGGCCCGGAATCCGGGGGTGCGCATCGCGCTCTCCGATCCGGAGGGCTCGGCCCTCTACGCGCACTACACCACCGGCACCCTGAAGGCAGAGGGCTCCTCGATCACCGAGGGGATCGGCCAGGGCCGGATCACCAAAAACCTCGACGGCTTCACCCCGGATCACGCCTTCCGCATCCCCGACCGCGAGGCGCTGGACATCGTCTTCGGCCTGATGCGGGCGGAGGGGCTGTCGCTGGGCGGCTCGTCCGGCATCAACGTCGCCGGGGCGATCCGGCTGGCCCGGGAGCTCGGGCCCGGCCACACGGTGGTGACGATCCTGTGCGACGGGGCGGCGCGCTACGCCTCGAAACTGTTCAACCCGACCTTCCTGACCGAGCGCGACCTGCCGGTGCCGGGCTGGCTCGAGGCGCCGCAGGATGTGTTGCCGGATTGGCACGCCTGAGCGCTACGGCCTCATCCAGCGATTATCCTCACAAAAGCGTGGAATCGCGTTGAACGGAACGGATTGTCGCAGCGTTTGAACGGTCACGCTCGCATCAGCGCGGCTGTCCGGAGAGTCCGATCCATGTCCCTCGTCACCATTCTGCTCATCATCCTGATCATCCTGGCCTTCGGCGGCGGCGGCTTCCTGGGCGGCGGCGCCTATCGCGGCCCGGGCTTCGGCCTCGGCGGCATCCTGCTCATCGTGCTGATCGTCCTGCTGGTGACCGGCCGGCTGTAAGGCCCTTCCGGACGCCGTCCCCCGCCGGGCCGCCTGCGGTTCGGCGGGATCGTCCGACGCGGCATGTCCGCTGCTTCACGGATCGGGGCCGCGCTCCCCGGTCCGTGATGAGGCGCCGGCCTTATCGGCAGGTGATCCCGACGATGGCCGACGCGGCCGTGCCGGGCCCGAACTCCGGGCGCGGCTTCGCCTCGGCGATGCCCTGGCCGGCCAGGAAGGCCGCGACCGCCTGGGCCGGCACCAGAGCCAGGCGCGCGGGCGGCACGATGCCGGAGACCCGCCGCGCCGCCGCCGGATAGCGGGCCACGAGTCCGACCAGGCGCCCCGACCGGTCGAGCACCGGCGCCCCGGCGGAGCCCGGCTGGAGCGGCGCGATCACGCCCCCCGTCACGGCCGTTGCCGGTGCGGCCAGAACTCCGTCCGCGCCCGGAGCCAGCGCGATCAGGGCCTCGTCGGCAGCGGGCGGATCGGCCCGCACCGGCACCCGCACCGGGGCCGGGATGCCGGTGGCCTCAAGCAGCGCGAGCCCCGCCGGATCGGTCGCGAGAACCCGGGCCGTGGCCTGGCCGATCCGCGGCGCCGGGCAGCCTTCCAGCACCGCCGCCGCCGTGAGGACGCGTCCCGGCGCGATCACCAGACCGGTTCCCGCACCCGTAGGGGCGGCTGTCGTCGGCGGCGGCGCGGCGGCGGAGCCGGCCGGCGCGCTCGCGGCGACCTTCGGATGCGCCGCATCGGCGCCCGCCGGGAACGGCGCGAAGGCGTTGGCCACCGCGATCACCAGGCGGCCGACCTCCGCCGCCAGGGCCCGGTCGTAGCCGATCAGGAAGCCGCGCACGCCCTGCGGCCCGGCATCGTACCGGACGTAGGACAGGCCGCTCGCGGTCTCCGCGGTGACAACCAGGGACTCCGGCTTTCGCAGCTTGTAGGTGACCTTGCGGTTGGGCAGCGGCGCGGTGAGCTGGTCGAACAGGCTGTCCAGGGTCTCGCCGCCCGGGGGGATGGCGCGCGACTCCAGGGTCACGCGCCCGTCCGCACTCTGCCAGCGGGTGCCGGCTGGGAGGGCCGTGCGCTTCAACAGCAGGCGCTCGGGCACGCCGATCACCGCGCCGGTGGCGGGATCGGCGGCGATCCGGAAGCGCGCCGCCACCTTGGCCGCTTCGCCCGCCGCCAGCAGCGCCGCCCGGCCGCGCAGCTCCAGCGGATCGGCCCCGCCGGTCCGGGTCCGGTAGGCGGTCAGGGCGTCGAAGGTCCGGCGGCCGAACGCCCCCGAGACCACGGCGTTGAAATCGCCGGTCCAGACCAGGGCATCCTGGATCGCTTTGCGGTCCGCCTCGGTCAGCACCTCGAAGGCAGTCCTGGTCGCCTCGAAGGCAGGATCGGGCGCGGCGGGCTTGGCGGGTGAGGCGGCCTTCGGAGCGGGCTGGGCCGGTCGGGCCGTCGCCGGACGATCCTGGGCGAATCCCGGGTTTGGCGCCGTCAAGCCGCCCAGCACGAGGATCGCCAGGAGGGGGGCCCTCCGCGGGCCGCGCGGCGCAGCGGTCTCCCGACCCGGTTCCTGCCCTGCTTCACGCAAATCCATCGCCGTCCCCGACGCTCAACGCGGCAACCTTGGCAGAGCCCTCCGCGGCGCGCCAGACCGGACGCCCTCGGCCGGCCGCACGCGGGGAAATCTGTCCAAACCGGCGTCGCGGTCCCGTGCACACGGCCGCGCGATGCGCTAGAGGGCAGGAATCCGGCTTCGCGGGCCGGCCCGGACTCCGAATCGGGACCCGACTCGGACCTCCTGCCGGCCGCGCGCCGCCGCCATGGTCCGACGCGGAGCCCGGCATGAGCGAGACGAACAACACCTTCAAGAAGGCGCCCAAGCGCAAGCCCGCCAAGGGCAAGAGCGTCAGCGTCTCCCCCGAAATGCGGCAGGCGTACGCCGACTTGATCCGGGAGCGCGCCGAGAAGCAGGAAGCCTACGGACGCCACCTGCCGCAGGAGGAGACCAAGCGCCGGTAGGAGACCGGGTTTCCAAAGGGCTCAGCCCTTTGGCGGGGTTCGGGGGTGGAACCCCCGAAACACCAGGGCTCTGCCCTGGACCCGCAAACGGTCCCGAACCTTTTAAAACCCTGACGACCCTAGCGCTTGCGCACGAACTCGGTGCGCAGGACGAGCCCCTTGATGGTGTCGTGGCGGCAATCGATCTCTTCGGGATCGTCCGTGAGCCGGATCGACCGGATGACCGTGCCCTGCTTCAGGGTCTGGTTGGCACCCTTGACCTTCAGGTCCTTGATCAGCGTGACCGAGTCGCCGTCGGCCAGGACGTTGCCGGCTGAATCGCGGACCTCGGCCCGGGCAGGTGCCGCGGCGGAAGCCTCGCCGGGCGGGAGCCACTCGCCCGTCGCCTCGTCGTACACGTAAGAATCGTCGTCGCCGGCCAAGTCTGGAACCCCCGATGCCGGGTCCGGGCGCTGCGCCCGTCACCCTGCGCGTCCGCGCCCCTCACGCCGAATCGGTCATCGCCCCGGCGGGGGTGCTGGAACGAGCGCGGCCGTTCTCGCTCCCGGCCAGGCCGGGGGCAAGAGGGGAGGCCGGCCCCCGCCCCGAGAGCGGGAGCCGGGAGTCAGCGTCAGCGCTTGAGCGGACCGGCCTCGATCACGTCCTCGACCGTGCGCAGGCCGGCACGGGGGGAGTTCACCAGACAGGCCATGTTGCCGGGCGGGTGCTGGTTCTTCCACATCTTGGTGTGGGCCTGGGGAATCTTGTCCCAGGGAAAAACCTCGCTCATGCACGGGTCGACCCGGCGATCGATCACGAACTGGTTGGCCGACGAGGCCTGCTTGAGATGGGCGAAGTGCGAGCCCTGGATCCGCTTCTGGCGCATCCAGACGTAGCGGGCGTCGAAGGTGATGTTGAAGCCGGTGGTGCCGGCGCAGAACACCACCATGCCGCCGCGCTTCACCACCAGGGCCGAGACCGGGAAGGTCGCCTCGCCGGGATGCTCGAAGACGATGTCGACATCCTTCTTGCCGGTGATGTCCCAGATCGCCTTGCCGAACTTCCGCGCCTCTTTCGTCCAGGCGTTGAACTCAGGCGAGTTGACCTTGGGCAGCTGCCCCCAGCAGTTAAAGTCTTTGCGGTTGATCACGCCCTTGGCGCCGAGGCTCATGACGTAGTCGCGCTTCGACTCGTCCGAGATCACCGCGATGGCGTTGGCGCCCGAGGCCGCGCAGAGCTGGACGCCGAACACCCCGAGACCGCCGGAGGCGCCCCAGATCAGCACGTTCTGGCCCGGCCGGACCGTGTGCGGCGCGTGGCCGAACAGCATGCGGTAGGCGGTGGCGAGGGTCAGCGTGTAGCAGGCCGCCTCCTCCCAGGTGAGGTGCTTGGGCCGGTCCATGAGCTGGCGCGACTGCACCCGGCAGAACTGCGCGAAGGAGCCGTCCGGCGTCTCGTAGCCCCAGATCCGCTGCGAGGGCGAGAACATCGGGTCGCCGCCGTTGCACTCCTCGTCGTCGCCGTCATCCTGGTTGCAGTGGACGATGACCTCGTCGCCGACCTTCCAGCGCTTCACCTTGGCGCCGACCGCCCAGACGATGCCGGACGCGTCCGAGCCGGCGATGTGGTACTCGGCCTTGTGCACGTCGAAGGGCGAGATCGGCTCGCCCAGCCCGGCCCAGACGCCGTTGTAGTTGACGCCCGCGGCCATGACGTAGACCAGCACCTCGTCGTCGCCGATCGACCAGACCGGCAGCACTTCGAGCTGGTGGGACTCCTCCGGCGGCCCGTGACGCTCGCGCCGGATCGCCCAGGCGTACATCTTGGCCGGCACGTGACCCAGCGGCGGGATCTCGCCCATCTCGTAGAGATCTTTGAACTCGCCGTCCGCCGGACGGACCGCACCGCTCGCAGCCATCTCGCTCTCCTCTCATCCCGCGCTGTTCTCACGGCCGCGGTTCTCTCTCGCGCTATAGCGGCGATGTCGGGGGCGTCCAAGTGGGCCGAAAGTCGAAATCGGAGGGTTTCGCGCGTGAAAAAGGCGCCGGCACAAGGCCGGCGCCCACGTATTCAAATTCGGCTTGCGAACCGACCAAGTATTATTCGGCGGCGGCCTGGTGGGTGTCGATCCCGAGACCTTCCGCGACGCCGCGGCCGAAATCCTGGTGGACCTTATACCAATGCGCGATCATCCGCTCCTGGATGTGCCGCGGCGAGTCGCCCATCGAGGTGACGATGTTCTTCACGAGCCGCTGGCGCTCACCCTCGTCCAGCACCTTCGACCAGAGCTGGCGCGGCTGGCCGTAGAGATCCTCGTCGTCGTTCGGCCAGCCGTAGCGCGCCGCGTCGCCCCGGATCCGCAGGGGCGGCTCGGCGAAGGCCGGATCCTCCACGGGGCCGCCGAAGGAGTTCGGCTGGTAATCGACCTGCGCGCCGTGGTTGCCGTCGGTGCGCATCGACCCGTCCCGGTGGTAGGTCTGCACCTTGGCGTTCTTGGCCTGGTTCACCGGGATCTGGTGGTAGTTCACGCCGAGCCGGTACCGATGCGCGTCCGAGTACGACAGGATGCGGTTCTGCAGCATCTTGTCCGGTGAGAAACCGATGCCCGGCACCACATTGGACGGCTCGAAGGCCGATTGCTCGATCTCGGCGAAGTAGTTCTCCGGATTTCGGTTCAGCTCCATCTCGCCGATCTCGATCAGCGGGTAGTCGCCATGCGGCCAGACCTTGGTGAAGTCGAACGGGTTGATCCGGTAGGTGTCGGCATCGAGCTCCGGCATGATCTGGACGGAGACCTTCCATTTCGGGAACTCGCCCCGCTCGATCGCCGAGGACAGGTCGGCCGCGGAGTAATCCGGATCGGTGCCGGCGATTTGATCCGCCTCCTCGGCGGAAAAGTTCTGGATGCCCTGCTTGGTGTGGAAGTGGAACTTCACCCAGTAGCGCTCGCCCTTCTCGTTCCAGAGCGAGAAGGTGTGCGAGCCGTAGCCGTTCATGAACCGGGCCGATTTCGGCGTGCCGCGGTCGCTGTACAGGATCATCACCTGGTGGATCGCCTCGGGCGAGAGGCTCCAGAAGTCCCAACGGCGCCAATGCGGCTTCAGGTGCGTGCGCGGGTCGCGCTTTTGGGTGCGGATGAAGTCGGAGAACTTGATCGCGTCGCGCACGAAGAAGATCGGCGTGTTGTTGCCGACGAGGTCCCAGTTGCCCTCCTCGGTGTAGAACTTCAGGGCGAAGCCGCGGGGATCGCGGGCGGTGTCGGCGGAGCCGGATTCGCCGCCCACCGTGGAGAACCGGGCGACCATCGGCACCGCCTTGCCGACCTCCGTCAGCACCTTGGCGCGGGTGTATTGGCCAAGCGACTTGGTCAGCCGGAACGTGCCGTAGGCGCCGTAGCCCTTGGCGTGGACCACCCGCTCGGGGATCCGCTCCCGGTTGAAATGGGCCATCTTCTCGATGAGGTGGTAGTCCTGCATCAGCACGGGCCCGCGGGGACCCACGGTGATCGAATTCTGGTTGTCGGAGATGGGGTTGCCGAACGCTGTCGTCAGGCGCGGGCTCTGATCGGCCATCGCTGTCGCTCCTTAGGGTGCTCGCCGCCGGCCGAGCCAGTCGGTCCGGCGCTGGAAAGCGCGGTGAGTCACGGATCCGGAATCGGGGGCGACGCCGGTCGCGCCCGATTCGGCGGCCGCACGCATGCGAAACGGTGCTGGTGCGATCGCCGGCGGTCCAACGCGCCGGTTCCCGTTTGGAGCCATTAAATTCCAGGTCGCGCGCGGGCTTGTGAGGCGGCGCGCGGGACCGGCGCTTCAAATCCGGCTGTCCGCCCGGACAAGTTTTTTAAAGGCCGCCCAAACACAACCGGCGCGCGTTGCACCTCTGTCGCGGATGACGCGCCCGGCCGCCTTCGCTACGGTGCGGTCAAGGCTGCGCCCCGAGCGCGGATAGTCAAGAACACGACATGGAGGCCAGGATGGGCGTGCGCGTCGCGGAAACCACGGGCGACAAGACGCCCCGCGATAAACCCTGGATCATCCGCACCTATGCGGGCCATTCCAACGCGGCCGAGTCCAACGCGCTCTACCGGGGCAACCTCGCCAAGGGCCAGACCGGCCTGTCGGTGGCCTTCGACCTCCCGACCCAGACCGGCTACGACCCCGATCACGAATTGGCGCGCGGCGAGGTCGGCAAGGTCGGCGTCTCGATCGCGCATCTCGGCGACATGCGGACCCTGTTCCAGGACATCCCGCTCGCCCAGATGAACACCTCGATGACCATCAACGCCACGGCCCCGTGGCTGCTGGCGCTCTACCTGGCGGTGGCCGAAGAGCAGGGTGCGCCCTTCGATGCCCTCCAGGGCACGACCCAGAACGACATCATCAAGGAGTACCTGTCGCGCGGGACCTACGTGTTCCCGCCCGCGCCCTCGCTCCGGCTCACCAAGGACGTGATCCTGTTCACGACCCAGAACGTGCCGAAGTGGAACCCGATGAATGTCTGCTCCTACCACCTGCAGGAGGCGGGGGCGACGCCGGTCCAGGAGCTGTCCTACGCGCTGGCCATCGCCATCGCGGTGCTCGACACCGTGCGCGACGACCCCGAATTCGACGCGACAAGTTTTTCCGACGTGTTCGGGCGGATCTCGTTCTTCGTGAATGCCGGGCTGCGCTTCGTCACCGAGATCTGCAAGATGCGGGCGTTCGCCGAGCTCTGGGACGAGATCGCCCAGGAGCGCTACGGCATCGACGACCCGAAGAAGCGGATTTTTCGCTATGGGGTCCAGGTCAACAGCCTTGGGCTGACGGAGCAGCAGCCGGAAAACAACGTCCACCGCATCCTGATCGAGATGCTGGCCGTGACCCTCTCCAAGCGCGCCCGCGCCCGGGCGGTGCAACTGCCGGCCTGGAACGAGGCGCTCGGCCTGCCCCGGCCCTGGGACCAGCAATGGTCGATGCGCATGCAGCAGATCCTGGCCTTCGAGACCGATCTTTTGGAATATGACGATATCTTCGACGGCTCGAAAGTCATCGAGGCCAAGGTCGAGGCTCTGAAGGCCGAGACCCGGGCCGAGCTGGAGCGGATCGGCGGCATCGGCGGCGCGGTCGCCGCGGTGGAGACCGGCGCCCTCAAGCGCGCCCTGGTCGAGTCGAACGCCAAGCGGATCTCGGCGATCGAGGCCGGCGAGCAGATCGTCGTCGGCGTCAACAAGTGGCAGCAGGGCGAGCCCTCGCCGCTCACCGCCGGGGAGGGCGCGATCTTCTCCGTGTCCGAGACGGTGGAGATGGAGGCGCAGGGCCGCATCCGCGACTGGCGCAGCAAGCGCGACGACCGGGCTGTCGGCCAGGCGCTCGAAGCCCTGGAGCAGGCCGCGCGCTCCGGCGCCAACATCATGCCGGTCTCGATCGCGGCCGCGAAGGCCGGCGTCACCACCGGCGAGTGGGGCGAGCGCCTGCGGCAGGTGTTCGGCGAGTACCGGGCGCCCACCGGGGTGAGCCTCGAGACCGTCTCCTCCGGGGCGGCCGAGGAGGCCAAGCTCCTGATCGCGGATCTCGGCGAGCGGCTCGGCGAGACCCCGCGGCTGGTGGTCGGCAAGCCCGGCCTCGACGGCCACTCGAACGGCGCCGAGCAGATCGCGCTGCGCGCCCGGGATGTCGGCTTCGACGTGACCTACGACGGCATCCGCCAGACCCCGGCGGAGATCGTGGCGAAGGCCAAGGAGACCGGCGCCCACGTGGTCGGCCTGTCGATCCTGTCGGGCAGCCACGTGCCGCTGGTCCGCGAGGTCCGCGCCCAGATGCGTGAGGCCGGGCTCGACCACATCCCGGTGGTGGTCGGTGGCATCATCTCCCCCGAGGACGAGCTGGTCCTGAAGAACATGGGCGTGCGCGCGGTCTACACGCCCAAGGACTACGCCATCGACGCGATCATGATCGGCCTGGCCAAGGTGGTGGAGAAGAGCCTGGACCGGCAGGGCAGCGCGCCGGAGCCGGCGCGGGAGGGCGCGCAGGTTTACTGAGACGGCGCAGAATCGCCCATGCAGGCCTGCACGGGCCAAGCTTGACAGTCCTGGGATAGGACGATCCCCTGGCCCGGTATCGGACCGGGGCGATGCGACATGCGCACGGGTATCTCCATCGCGGCCAAGCTCGGCGGATGCCTGGCGGCCCTGGTCCTGCTGATCGTCGCCACCTGCGGCCTCTCCCTGGCCGAGCTGCGCGGTATCGACTCAACCGCCGGGCAGCTGCGCGACGTGCGCGTGCCCGCCACCGATGCGCTGGGGTGGATCGGCATCAACATCATGCGTCAGCGGGTCAATGCCGGGCGCCTGATCACCGCCGACACGCCCGAGCAGCGGACGCTGGTCGAGGGGCAGATCGCCAAGCGCGACGCGCTGCTCGCCGCCCAGATCGCCCGCTACGAGGCCCTGCCGCTATCGCAAGGCGAGCGCGACGCCTATGACGCCTTCAAGCGGCACCGGGCGATCTATGCCGACCAGCAACGGGAGGCCGTGGCCAAGGCCGGCGCGGGCGACATCGCCAGCGGCCAGCGGATCTACAACACCGCGATGTCGGACAGCATCGCCGCCATCATGGCTGATTGGGAGAAGCTCGTCGGCCTGAACGCTGCCGGCTCGCAGGCGAGCGGCGCGCTGATCGCGGAGACCTATGCCGGTGCCAACCGGAACATGCTGGCGCTCGGCGGCCTCGCCCTCCTGGTCGCCCTGGGTGCCTTCGTGCTGGTCATGCGCGGCGTCAGCAGGCCGCTCCGGGTGATCGCCGGGGCGACGCAGCGCCTCGCGGCCGGGGATGCCGAGGTCGCCATCCCGGGGCGGGACCGCCGGGACGAGGTCGGCACCCTAGCCGGCGCGCTCGTGGTGTTCCGCGAGACCCTGATCCGGACGCGCGCCCTGGAGACCGAGACCGCGCAGGCCCGTGCCGACGCCGAGACCCAGCGCCGGGCGGCAACTCAGGCCATGGCCGACGCGTTCGAGCAGGCGGTCGGCAGCGTCGTCGGCGGCGTCTCCACGGCCGCGACCGAGCTGGAGGCCACCGCCCGCGCCCTCACCGGCAGCGCCGCGGCCTCGACCGATCAGTCCGGCACCGTTTCAGCGGCAGCCCATGCGGCGGCGGCCAATGTCACCACCGTCGCGGCCGCCGCGGAGCAGTTGGGCTCGGCGGTGCAGGAGATCGGCCGGCAGGTGACCGGCTCGGCGGAACTGGCACGGACCGCCGTGGCCGAGGCTTTGGACACGGTGGCCCTGGTCCAGGACCTGAGCGCCGCCGCCGCGAAGGTCGGCGATGTCGTCGCGCTGATCTCCGGCATCGCCGGCCAGACCAACCTGCTGGCGCTCAACGCCACGATCGAGGCGGCCCGGGCCGGAGAGGCCGGGCGCGGCTTCGCCGTGGTGGCGTCCGAGGTGAAGGAGCTCGCCGCCCAGACCGCCCGGGCGACGGAAGACATCACCGGCCAGATCGGCCGGATCCAGGCCTCGACCGGCCAGGCCGTGGCGGCGATCGACGGGATCGGGCGGCGCATCCGCGAGATCGACGGGGTCGCGACCTCGATCGCGGCGGCGGTGGAGGAGCAGGGCGTGGCCACCCAAGAGATCGTCCGCAACGTCGCCGAGGCGGCGGCCGGCACCGGCGCGGTCACCGGCACCATCGCGAGCCTCGCCCAGGCCGCCGGCGAGACCGGCGCCGCCGCCACCCAGGTGCTCGAAGCCGCCTCCGAGATGTCGCGCCAATCCGAGCACCTGACCGCCGAGGTCGGACGCTTCCTCGCCACGGTGCGGGCGGCGTAGGGGCGTGCGCGCCTTCCCGATCGCGCTGCGGATCGCGTAGGACGGCGCGATGCCGTCCGCCCTCGCTACGATCCTCGTCCTCGCCGTCCTGCTCGCCGCGGCCCTGTCGGCCGGGCTAATCCTGCGGTTGCGCCCGGCCCTCCAGCGCTACGCCCTGGCGCGGCCGAACGCCCGGTCCAGCCACACGGTGCCGACGCCGCAGGGCGGCGGGATCGCCGTGGTGACGGCTTTGGTGACGATCTCGGGGCTGCTGATCGCGGCGCCCGAGATCGGCGGCCGGCCGGACTGGATCGGGCTCGCGAGCGGCACCCTGGTCCTTGCGGTGCTCGGCGCCGTGGATGATCTGCGTCCGCTGCCGGCCGCCTTGCGGCTCGCCGTGCAAGCGGCGGTGGTCGGCGTGCTGGTCTGGCAGCTCGACGGGCGACTGCTGCCTTGGGCGCCCCTGTGGCTCGAGCGCGGCCTGGCGCTGCTGGCCGGTGTCTGGTTCGTCAACCTGACGAACTTCATGGACGGGCTCGACTGGCTGACGGTGGCGGAGATCGTCCCGGTCTCCGGGGCGCTGCTGCTCCTCGGGCTCGCCGGATACCTGCCGCCGCTGCCGGCCCTGGTGGCGGCCTGCCTGCTCGGGGCGATGCTGGGCTTCGCGCCGTTCAACCGGCCGGTGGCGAACCTCTTCCTCGGGGATGTCGGCGCGCTGCCGATCGGGCTCGTCACCGCCTGGCTGCTCTGCCAGCTCGCCCTGGCGGGGGGGCTCGCCGCCGCCCTGCTGCTACCGCTCGTCTACCTCGCCGATGCCAGCCTGACGCTCGCCGCCCGGGGCTCGCGGGGCGAGCGGGTCTGGGAGGCGCATCGCGGGCATTACTACCAGCGCGCCACCGATAACGGCCTGACCGTCTTGGGGGTCGTGGCGCGGGTGTTCGGGGTCAACCTCGTGCTGGCCGGGCTCGCCGCCGCGACCTTGTTTTGGCCGTCCTGGCCGGTCACGCTCGGGGCGCTCGCGGCCGGGCTTGCCCTGGTCGCCACCCTGCTCCGCCGCTTCGCCCGCGCGCCCGCGCCGGCCCATGCCGAAGGTGCCGCCAGCCCGTGACCGGATTGATCGCGCTCACCGGGGCCACCGGGTTCATCGGCCGCCACCTGCTCGCCGATCTCACCGCCCGCGGCTACCGGGTCCGGGTGCTGCTGCGCCGGCCGACGGCGCTGCCGGAGGGCGCCGCGAGCGCGGTGGTCGGCGACCTGACCCGCCCGATCAACATGGCGGCGGCGCTCAGCGGCGTCGACGCCGTGGTGCACTCGGCAGGCCTCGCCCATGCGATGTCGGGCGCCCCCGAGGACGATTACCGCACGCTCAACACCGAGGCGACGCGCAAGCTCGCGGAGGCCGCGTCCCGGGCGAGGGTGCGGCGGTTCGTGTTCCTGTCCTCGATCCGCGCGCAGGTCGGGGCCAGCGCGCCCGGCGTGGTCGGGGAGGGCGATGAGCCCCGGCCCACCGACGCCTACGGCCGCTCCAAGCTGGAGGCCGAGCGGGCACTGGCCGAGACCGGTCTCGACTGGGTCGCGCTCCGCCCGGTCCTGGTCTACGGCGCGGGCGTGAAGGGCAACATGGCCGCGCTCCTGCGGCTCGCCCGCAGCCCCTATCCGCTGCCGCTGGGCTCCCTCGCGGCGCGGCGCTCGCTGATCTCCCTGGAGAGCCTGTCGGGGGCCGTGGACGCGGTCCTTCGGGCGCCGGCCCCGATCCGATCCGCCTTGATCGCCGCCGATCCGGACCCGCTCAGCCTGGCCGAGATGCTCACGGCGCTGCGTGCCGGCCTCGGCCGCAAGCCCGGGCTGATCCCGGTGCCGGCCGGCCTCCTCGGGCTGGCCTGCCGGCTGACCGGCCGGGAGGCTGTGTTCGCCCGCGTTGCGGAAGGCCTGGAGGCCCGCGCCGACGGCCTCGCGGCGCTCGGATGGCGCCCGGCCGCGCCGACGCGGGACGGGCTGGCGCGGCTGGCTCGGGAGGGGGGCTGAATTCAGGGCGGTGACGGTCTTTCCCATCCATCCCCCTCATCCTGAGCAACCGTTATACGGGCTCGGCCGCGGGACGCCATGGCGTCCCGCGGGCGAGGACGGTGTTGGCGTAGATGAGCAGCTTTCGGGCGCAGGCGATGAGGGCCTGCTTGTGGGTCTTGCCGCGGGCCTGGAGGCGGGTGCGCAGGGCGACGAGGGCGGGGTTCCAGCGGTAGGACGCGGGCAGGGCG
>NZ_JAKSYK010000015.1:0-780 GCF_022829425.1 Methylobacterium sp. J-072
CCCAGGTCCAGGCCTCGACCAGCCAAGCGGTTACGGCGATCGGCGGCATCACCGGGCGGATCCGCGAGATCAGCGGCGTGGCGACCTCGATCGCGGCGGGCGTGGAGGAGCAGGGCGCGGCGACCCAGGAGATCGTCCGCCGGCCGGATTGATCCGGGACGTGGTGCGCCAGCAGGAAGTGGGCGAGTTCATGCGCGATCGTGAAGCGGCGACGCGGCTCGCCCCCGCGCTTGACGAGGATAGTGCCTTCGGACCGCTTCGCGTCGGTAACGAGGCCACCCTCGAACTCGTCGGTGTCGAGGTCCTCTATTCCGAGAATGCCAAGGCGCGCGCACAGATCCTGGATCGGCACGGGCACCGAAAGGTTCGGCTCAGCCTGTAGGATGCGTTTGACGAGCGCCTCCGGCGAGGCCGCGTCTACGAGGTCCATCCTGCTGATCGGCATCCGCGCAGCCCCATCCCGTCCCTACAGGCCGCCACCCACTTGCGATCCCAGGACGGGACTACAGGGAGTTCGTGCAGGCGGTAAGCCGAAGGACCGGTTTTGCGCCTTTACGGCTATCCGGCATGGCGTAACCTGGCCGTAAGCTGCCGGTCCGCTTCGGAGAAGGTCCGCCGGAAAAGCAGACGGCCTCCTATCGACCCAACCCAGACGCCTGGGCCGCCGTCATCCCTTCTCCGAAGCGGACGTTCGTCAGCCGTCCGGCAACTTCGGCTCGGGGCGGCTTCCAGACCTTCAGCCAAAACCGCTGGAATGATCGCTCGTCCCCGACCGCTGCC
>NZ_JAKSYK010000038.1:0-79448 GCF_022829425.1 Methylobacterium sp. J-072
CCACGCCTGGTTCAACCGCTTCCGCCGCCTGCCCGTCCGCTACGAGCGACGCGCCGACATCTACGAGGCCTTCACAAGCCTCGCGGCAAGCCTCATCACCCTCAACCAGATCAAACGGTTCTGTTAGGCGCTCTTAGACGCCCATCGCGGTCTTCAGGTTCTGATCGACCTTGTCGAGGAAGCCCGTGGTCGAGAGCCACTTCTGCTCGGGGCCGACGAGCAGCGCGAGGTCCTTGGTCATGTGCCCAGCCTCGACGGTGTCGACGCAGACCTTTTCGAGGGTGGCGGAGAACTTCGCCAGCTCGTCGTTGCCGTCGAGCTTGGCCCGGTGCGACAGGCCGCGGGTCCAGGCGAAGATCGAGGCGATCGAGTTGGTCGAGGTCTCGCGGCCCTTCTGGTGCTCGCGGTAGTGGCGGGTGACGGTGCCGTGGGCGGCCTCGGCCTCGACGGTCTGGCCGTCCGGGGTCATCAGCACCGAGGTCATCAGGCCGAGCGAGCCAAAACCCTGCGCGGCGGTGTCCGACTGCACGTCGCCGTCGTAGTTCTTGCAGGCCCAGACGTAGCCGCCCGACCATTTCAGGCAGGAGGCGACCATGTCGTCGATCAGGCGGTGCTCGTAGGTGATCCCGAGCGGCTTGAACTTGGCCTCGAACTCCTCCTCGTAGACCTTCTGGAACAGGTCCTTGAACCGGCCGTCATAGGCCTTGAGGATGGTGTTCTTGGTCGACAGGTAGACCGGGTACTTGCGCGCCAGGCCGTAGTTCAGCGAGGCGCGGGCGAAGTCGATGATCGACTGATCGAGATTGTACATCGACATCGCGACGCCGGCGTCCGGGAACTTGAACACCTCCTTCTCGATCACCGTGCCGTCGTCGCCCTCGAACTTGATGGTCAGGCGCCCCTTGCCGGGCACCTTGAAGTCGGTGGCGCGGTACTGGTCGCCGTAGGCGTGGCGGCCGATCACGAAGGGCTGGGTCCAGCCTGGCACGAGCCGCGGCACGTTCTTGCAGATGATCGGCTCGCGAAAGATGACGCCGCCCAGGATGTTGCGGATCGTGCCGTTGGGCGAGCGCCACATCTCCTTGAGGTTGAACTCCTGCACCCGCTGCTCGTCCGGGGTGATGGTGGCGCATTTCACGCCGACGCCGTGGCGCTTGATCGCCTCGGCGGCGTCCACTGTGACCTTGTCGCTGGTGGCGTCGCGGTGCTCGACGCCGAGGTCGTAATACTCGAGGTCGACGTCGAGATAGGGGTGGATGAGCTTGTTCTTGATCTCGGCCCAGATGATCCGGGTCATCTCGTCGCCGTCGAGTTCAACGACGGGGTTCGCTACCTTGATCTTCGCCATGGACCGATGCCTTCTCCCGTTGTCCCCGCGCACGGCATGCAAGGGCCGTGCGGTCGCCCGCCCGAATATCGACCGGGTCCGTATCGCCCCGGCGACATAGCGCGGCCTTTTCGGCAGCGGAAGGCGCGGGCTGTCATCCGGGCGGCTTCGTCACCCGGGCCTCGACGGGCGGTCGCCCCCTGTGCCAGAGGGCCGGCATGACGACGCCAGAGCAACAGAGCGAGAAACCGTCGACGATCACCGAGGTGCCGCCGGGGATCGCCCCGGTGGTGATCCTGGTGGAGCCGCAGCTCGCCGAGAATATCGGCATGACGGCCCGGGCCATGGCGAATTTCGGCCTGTCGGAGCTGCGCCTGGTCAACCCCAAGAACGGCTGGCCCAAGAAGGGCGTGCGCGAGGCGGCCTCGGGTGCCACCCATGTCCTCGACCGGGCGACGATCCACAGCAGCGTCGCCGAGGCGATCGGCGACCTGCACTACGTGCTCGCCACCACGGCGCGCGAGCGCGGGCAAATGAAGCGCGTCTTCGCCCCCGAGGCCGCCATGGGCGAGGTGGTCGCCCGGGAGGGGCAGCGCATTGGGGTGATGTTCGGCCGGGAGCGGGTCGGGCTGACGAACGAAGAAGTTTCGCTCGCCGATGCGATCATCACCTTCCCGGTCTCCCCGGATTTCCCGTCTCTGAACCTCGCGCAAGCGGTGCTGCTGGTGGGCTATGCCTGGCGCCAGGCCAGCGGGCGGGCGGTTCTGCCGTTCTCGGGGGAGCTGCTATCGCCGCCGGCCAGACGCGAGGCGCTGATGTCGCTGTTCGGCAGCCTGGAGACGGCCCTCGACGGCGCCGGCTTCTACCCGCCGGAGAAGCGGGAGATCATCGCCCGCAACATGCGCGACATGCTCCACCGCATGAGCCTGACCGAGCAGGATGTCCGCACCTTCCGCGGCGCGCTGCGGGCGCTGACGCGAAAGGGGACCTAATTAGTCGACAGTCTGCATGTCGGGTGGCTTGCCGCCGCCGAAGCAGCGTCCCACCGCCTCCCAGAACGCCGCCTGTTCCTCGGGCGTGCAGAGCGCTATTCGCGCCTCGACCAGCGCCCGGCCGGCCATCGCATCCGCCGTCGCGGCGGTTTCGGCTTCAGTCGGGTTGTGTGCCTCGTTCATCGGAGCCTCCGTAATCGGTGAAAAAGACGGAGCGTAGCGGCACGGTTCCGTTGCGAGCCGCAATCGGGCATGGAGGCGCCGCGCGTCGGCGGGAGAGGGCGGGGTATCGGGTGCGGCTCAGCGTGGACAATCTCGCCTGCCGCCGCTCTGGGCGCCGCATTTTTTCTGGCCTGGCCTTTGCCCTCGGGCCGCGGGATGCCCTGGCGGTGACCGGGCGAAACGGCGCCGGGAAGTCGAGCCTACTCGCCATCCTGTCGGGTCGCCTGCGGCCCGATGCCGGGCGCGTCGAGGTGGCCGAGGTCGGCGAGGCGAGCCTGCCGGAATGCCTCCACGTCGTCGGCCATCGCGACGGGCTCAAGAGTTCGCTGACCGCCGGCGAGAACCTGCTGTTCGCGCAAAAACTCCTCGGCGCGCCGCGGCTGTCGCCCCGGGATGCGCTGGAGCAGCTCGGCCTCGGCCATGCCCACGACCTGCCGGTGGGCTACCTGTCGGCCGGCCAGAGGCGGCGGGTGGCGTTGGCGCGGCTGCTGGTCTGCGAACGCCCGCTCTGGCTCCTCGACGAGCCGACCGCGGCCCTCGACACCGCCTCGCAGGCCTTGCTCGCCGGCTTGATGGCGGCGCATCGGGCCGGCGGCGGCCTCGTGATCGCCGCCACCCACCAGGCGCTCGGCCTCGACGGGGCGGCGGAGCTGCGCATCGAGGCGTCGATCGCTCCGGAGCCCGAGTCCATGGAGGATTGGGCGTGACCCGCGCGATCCTGGCCCTGATCGCCCGCGACCTGCGCCTGGCCGGCCGGGTCGGCGGCTCTGGCGCCCTGTCGCTGATGTTCTTCCTGATGATCGTCGCCCTGGTGCCGTTCGCGCTCGGGCCTGACCTCAACCTGCTGTCGCGGATCGGCCCTGCGATCCTCTGGCTCGCGGCGGTGCTCTCGACCCTGATCGGCCTCGACCGGCTGTTTCAGGCCGACGAGGAGGACGGCTCCCTCGACCTGATGACCGCCGCCCCGGTGCCCCTCGAAGGCGTCGTGCTCGCCAAGGTCACGGCGCATTGGCTGACCACCGGCCTTCCCCTGGCGCTCGCCTCGCCGCTCTTTGGCCTGCTCGTCGCCCTGGACGGCACCGCCATGGGCGCCACGGCGCTGACCCTGCTCGCCGGAACCCCGGCACTCAGCTTCATCGGCGCGGTCGGAGCGGCGCTGACGGCCTCGATTCGCCGGGGCGGCCTGATTCTCGCCGTGCTGGTCCTGCCGCTGATGATCCCGAGCCTGATCTTCGGCGTCTCGGCCGCCCAGGCGGCGACGGGGGGCACGGTGCCGTTCCTCGTGCCGCTGGCCGTGCTGGCCGCTCTGACCTTGATCGCCGCCGTGGTCGGGACGCTGGCGGCGGCGGCGGCTTTGCGCTGGCCGGAGTGACACGTGATCACCTGCCGCCATGCCTCAAATCATCATATCGAATTGTCTCGATCTAATCCATTGAGTTTTCGGACAAGATCTTCAGTAGGTAATCGTATTCTCCGTCGATATCTTCCGTGCCTCGGAATGTTGAAATTTCTATATGATTGTCATCGAAGCACTCTATTTCGAGTCGCAGACCATATAATGTCGCATCAACCCTAATTGTGTCTGGACGGTCACGGGCGAGACGAAATTTCACTTTCGATTTTTCGAGAAGATTCAAAATTCTAAAAATAGATACAGGTTCCATTCTTATGCCTCCTACTTTTTGAAGCGATTATCAAATAATAGTTTATGTGCTTTCTTGGCTCCGGGTTCATTAGCTCGCGCGGCAGCCTTCAAATCTGAGATATCCATTCCGAGGAATTGTCGAGGGAATTCGCGATAAATTTTTCCTACGCAGTTGGCCTCGATATACTCCTGGCATGTTTCGGCAATTTGCTGATAATTCGATCCAGGGCGCAAGTTTTCCGCTTCACGCGCCCACTGTCCGGCATTGGGTTGGCCGGCGGGTACACGAGGCTGTTCTGGCGAATACGCTCGTTGAAGAGCAAGTCGCAGCTTTAAAAGCTTAAATTCGAATGTGAGGCCAGCCACAAGGCTGCGTAGCAACGCCACTTCGAATGACGGATTTGAGCGTAACGCCATTCACGGACGGCCCTCTCTCCCGTATGGACTGAGAGACCTGGATCTGAATTAAAGCCTATTTACAAGGAAAAAATGACCACCCGAGAACCTGTGATGGCTTCGCCGAAGCTCGCCGTGTCGCTGGGCTTGCTCCGACCGATGCGTTGACGCGACATCGGACCGTGTCTATAGAGCGCGCTTCGCCGAGAGGCCGCGCTTTCGCGCGCGCTGCGTCTCGGCCATCGCCTGACAACCTGATGCGACGACCGATTCCCGGCTGAGCCGGCCCGTCGGCATCGCCCGACGAAGAGAACGAGGACTCCATGGCCAACACCGCTTCGGCCAAGAAAATGACCCGCAAGATCGAGAAGCGCACAGCGGTCAACCGCTCGCGCCGCTCGCGCATGCGCACCTT
Organism: Methylobacterium sp. J-072; assembly: GCF_022829425.1. Classification (NCBI taxonomy): domain Bacteria; kingdom Pseudomonadati; phylum Pseudomonadota; class Alphaproteobacteria; order Hyphomicrobiales; family Methylobacteriaceae; genus Methylobacterium; species Methylobacterium sp. J-072. The sequence goes on from NZ_JAKSYK010000038.1 coordinate 4,998, forward strand.
CGTCCGCAAGGTCGAGGAGGCGATCGCCGCCGGCAACCAGCAGGACGCGCTGACCGCCCTGCGGGCCGCCGAGCCCGAGATGATGCGCGCTGCCCAGCACGGCATCGTCCATAAGAACAACGCCTCGCGGAAGGTCTCGCGCCTGGCCGCCCGGGTGAAGGCGCTGGCCGCCTAAGCCGCCACCGCACCACTGGACGAGACAAAGCCCGGCCTTCGCGCCGGGCTTTTTCGTGTCCGCTGTCCGGATGCGCTTGGCTGCTCCGTGTCCCGGGCCGTCGCGAAGCGTTAACCCTAGACCAGAATTTGGCACGTTGCAGAGTCTAGGGGCGGCGTGTAGCTTAACAGAAACTGACTGCGTTCAAGCAAAAACTGCCGATATCGGGACGAGAGCGAATCAATCCGATTCGCCAAGACTCTAGCAAGCGGCTTGGTTGGGTCAGGAAACACTTGCGGTTGGGAATCTGGGCCATCCCCACAAGTCCCACTGTTAAAGGAACTGTAGGTAATTGTTGATAGGCTCTTCCAATCGGCAAAAGTTCCTTGGTGGGGAGTTGACTCCACCCAAGGAGTCTGTCCCGCCCGGTCATGCGGGACGCTGAGGGCGTAAATCGTGCGTACGCGCAGCCTGCGGGTTTCCGCCGGCGGCGTCGGGAGAGCCAGTGATGCGTGTCGACGGAACGGTGGCGAGCGACGACGAGGGTGGCCGCAGCGGCGGCACTACGGATTTCGGACCCGCCTGGGCGCGGGTGAAGCGGCGGCTGCGCGCCGAGCTGGGCGAGGACGTGTTCGCCAGCTGGTTCGCCCGTCTGGAACTCGAAGGCGTATCGGCCGGCACGGCACGGCTGACGGTGCCGACGCGCTTCCTCAAGAGCTGGATCGAATCGCACTACCTCGACCGGGTGCTCGGCACCTTCAAGGCCGAGGCCGAGGAGATCGCCCGGATCGAGGTCGGCGTGCGCGGCACCGGCGCCCCGGCGCGTCCCGCCGTCGTCGGCGCGCCTAAGGCCGGCCCGGCCAGCGGCCCGCTCGCCCGGCTCCACGCCACCAACACGCCGGCCCCCGTGGCTGCCACTGTCGCGACCGCCTCCGAGCAGCGCAACGCCGATGCCGGGGGCGACCTCAGCGGCACGCCGCTCGATGCGCGGCTGACCTTCTCCAGCTTCGTCATCGGCCGCTCGAACGCGCTCGCCCATGCCGCCGCCGAGCGGGTCGCCCGGCACCAGGGCGAGGGCGCGCTGTACAACCCGCTCTATCTCCATGCCGGCGTCGGCCTGGGCAAGACGCATCTGCTGCACGGGATCGGCCACGCCGCCCGCGAGGCCGGGCGCCGGGTGATCTACCTGACCGCCGACCGGTTCATGTACGGCTTCGTCAACGCCCTGAAGACCCAGTCGGCGCTCGCCTACAAGGAGCGCCTGCGCGGCATCGACCTGCTGATCCTGGACGACGTCCAGTTCATCCAAGGCAAGTCGATCCAGGCCGAGTTCGGCCACACGATCAACGCGCTGATCGACGCCGGCCGTCAGGTCGTGGTCGCGTCGGACCGGCCCCCGACCGAGCTGGAGGCTCTGGACGAGCGCGTCCGCTCGCGCCTGGGCGGCGGCCTGGTGGTCGAGATCACCGCCCTCGACGAGGCCCTGCGGGTCTCGATCCTGTCGGCGCGGCTCGCCGCCGTGCGGGCGGCGCATCCCGGCTTCGACGTGTCGCCGCAGGTCGCGACCTACGTGGCCCGGGCGATCACGGCCAATGGCCGCGACCTCGAAGGCGCGGTCAACCGCCTGCTCGCTCACGCCACGCTCACCGGCACCGCCGTCACGATGGAGACCGCCGAGAGCGCGATCCGCGACCTCGTAAAGAACCGCGAGCCGAAGCGGATCAAGATCGAGGACATCCAGAAGCTGGTCGCCTCGCGCTACAACGTCTCGCGCTCGGATATCCTGTCGGAGCGGCGCACCGCCGCCGTGGTCAAGCCGCGCCAGATTGCGATGTACCTGTCGAAGGTGCTGACCCTGCGCTCGCTGCCCGAGATCGGCCGTCGGTTCGGTGGACGCGACCATACGACCGTGCTGCACGCGGTGCGCAAGATCGAGAAGCTGATCGGCGAGGATACGATCCTCGGCGACGAGGTCGAACTCCTGAAGCGCATGCTCCAGGACTAGGATCCCGGACGGGATACAGGCCGCCACCGGCCATCGAGATCGCGAGCCGCGCCCGATCGAACCTCGATCGGGCGCGGCTCTGTTTCGAGCCCCCTTCGAAGCTCTACGTTTCACCGCGGCCCGGGATGGTGCGAGGCGCATGCGCCGTGGCAGACTGGCGTCCAGCGACTCGGCCCGGTATGGCCGCGTCGCCAACAGGCAAGAACACGCTGGGGAACGCCGATGCCCGAAGCCTTCATCTACGATCACGTCCGCACGCCGCGCGGCCGTGGCAAGGCGGATGGCGCGCTGCACGAGGTGACGGCCCTGCGCCTCGCCGAGACGACCCTGCGGGCGCTCAAGGACCGCACCGGCCTCGACACGGCTTTGGTCGACGACGTGATCCTCGGCTGTGTCGACCCGGTGGGCGAGGCGGGGGGCGACATCGCCCGCGCCGCGGCCCTGGTCTCCGATTACGGCGACCATGTCCCGGGCATCCAGATCAACCGCTTCTGCGCGTCGGGCCTCGATGCCGTGAATTTCGCTGCCGCGCAGGTGATGTGCGGCCAGCACGCGATGGCGGTGGGCGGCGGCGTCGAATCGATGAGCCGCATCGGCATCGGCGCCTCGGGGGGCGCGTGGCCGGTCGATCCGGCGATCGCCATCAAGTCGTATTTCATGCCGCAGGGCGTCTCGGCCGACCTGATCGCCACCAAGTACGGCTTCTCGCGGGACGATTGCGACGCCTACGCGGTCCGCTCGCAGGCGCGCTCGGCCAAGTCCTGGGCGGACGGGCTGTTCGGCGGCTCGGTGGTGCCGGTGCGCGACGTGAACGGCATCACGCTGCTCGACCGCGACGAGCATATGCGGCCGGGCACCGACATGCAGTCGCTGGCCGCGCTGAAGGCCTCCTTCGTCCAGATGGGACAGATGGGCGGGTTCGACGCGGTGGCGACGGATGCGCATCCAGATGTCGAGACGGTCAACCACGTCCACCATGCCGGCAACTCGTCGGGCATCGTTGACGGCGCCGCTGCCGTGCTGATCGGCTCGAAGGCGGCCGGCGACGCCGCCGGGCTGCGCCCGCGGGCGCGGATCCGGGCGTTCGCCAATATCGGCTCGGACCCGGCCCTGATGCTCACCGGTCCGGTCGACGTCACCCGGAAGGTCCTGGCCCGCTCCGGTCTGAGCCTGTCCGATATCGACCTGTTCGAGGTGAACGAGGCCTTCGCGGCGGTGGTGCTGCGCTTCTGCCAGGCGTTCGATCTCGATCCCGAGATCGTCAACGTCACCGGCGGCGCGATCGCGCTCGGCCATCCGCTGGGCGCCACCGGCGCGATGATCCTCGGAACGGCGCTCGACGAGCTGGAGCGCACCGGCAAGGAGCGCGCGCTGGTCACCCTCTGCATCGGCGCCGGCATGGGCACCGCCACGATCATCGAGCGGGTCTGAGCGGTCCTGCGGCGCGGGAGCCGGCGGGGGCCGCTCCCCAAAGCCCGGGAACGCTGATAGAGGCGCGGATGACGTGCGGCGCGAATCCGGGCCGAACGATAACAAATTGGGAGTCGAGCCCTTGAACCGCCTGATCGCGACGCTCTGCCTGGGCGTCTCCATGAGCCTGCCGCTTGCTGCACGCGCCGACGAAGCGTCGGACCGCGTCGCCGAGGCGACCTCGCTCGTGAACAAGACCCTGATCAAGAACCTCCAGACCGGCTTCAACGTCGCCCTGGAGAAGACCGTGGCGGCGATGCCGGAATCGCGCGCCGAGGCCGTGCGCAAGGAACTCACCGACGAGTTCGAGAAGCAGCGCGGCATCATGATCGAGGGGCTGTCGAAGGAATACGCCCAGAAGTTCACGCTCGCCGAGCTGAAGCATCTCGACGAGATCTATGCCGACCCGACCTATCTCAAGTTCCAGACGATGAACGCCGATCCCAACTCCGCGGTGACGGCGATCTCGCAGAATTCGGTGACCAAGCTCCTCAACATGCTGGCGGTGGCCGCCGCCACCGACAACACGCCCAAGGCCGGCGCGCCGCCGGTCCCGCCGCCGGCGGCGCCCCCCGCCCCGGCGCCGAAGTAGCCGATGCCGTCCCCCGCGCGCGATCGGCTGGCCTCAGGCCGCGCGCGCGGCCGCCCGGTGGGCGAAGCCGTCCACCCGGGGCAGGGCCTCGAGCGCGGGCTTGGCGAAGTGATAGCCCTGCACCAGCGTGATCCCGAGACCGCGCAGGGCGTCGAGTTCCCCCGCGGTCTCGACGCCCTCGGCCAGAACCGTGACCCCGAGCGCGCGGGCGATGGCGATGATGCCGGACACGATGGCGTGGCGGCCGGAATCGGTGTCGATGCCGCGCACGAGCTCCATGTCGATCTTGATCAGGTCGGGGCGGAAATTCGCCAGCAGGTTCAGCCCCGCGAAGCCGGCGCCGAAATCGTCGAGCGCCGTCAGGAAGCCCTGCTTGCGGTAGGCGGCCACGATGCGCTTCACGTGCTCGATGTCTTGGAACCGCTCCTGTTCGGTGAATTCGAACATGATCCGCCGATACGAGAAGTCGACGCGCCGCGCGGCCTCGAGCGAGGCACGGATGCAGGCGTTCGGTTCGTAGACCGCGTTCGGCATGAAGTTGATCGACAATCGGGTGTCGCTGTCCCGCGGGAACAGGCGCCCGGCCAGTTCGATCGCCTTGACGCGCGCGGCCTGGTCGAACTGGTAGCGCGTCGTATCGGTCACCCGGTCGAGGATCGTGCCGGCCGGTTCGCCGTTGGGCCCGCGCACCAGGGCCTCGTAGGCCCAGACGTGTCCGGATCCGAGGTCGAGGATCGGCTGGAAGGCCATCGTGAAGTCGAAATCGAGGGCGGCCCCGTCGCGGCATGCGCGGCAGCCAATGTCCTTCGTCATGTGCCGAATCCGTCGGTACCCCCCGACCGGCGGATCATGCGCTCCAGCACTCAATGCAACCTTAACGTACAACCACCGGCTTTTAGACGGCGTGACTTTGGGAGGACGGCACCATGACGCTGACCGATTTCCGTTTTGAGACCGATTTAGATGGCGTTGCGGTGGCGACCTGGGACATGCCGGGCCGGTCGATGAACGTGATCACCGAAGCGGTGATGGATCAGTTGGAGCAGATCATCGAGACGGTCGCCTCGGACGCTGCGATCAAGGGTTGCGTGATCGCCACCGGCAAGGACAATTTTTCCGCGGGCGCCGACCTCACGATGCTGCAAGCTCACCGCCGGGACTACGAGCAGTTGAAGGCCGAGCAGGGCGAGGAGGTGGCGATGCGCTATTTCTTCGAGGCGTCGCGCCGCCTGTCGCTGCTGTTCCGCCGGTTGGAGACCAGCGGCAAGCCGTTCGCCGCGGCGATCCAGGGCCTGTGCCTGGGCGGCGCCTTCGAGCTGGCCTTGTCGTGCCACCACCGCGTCGCCTCGGATGACGCGAAGACGCGGGTCGGGCTGCCGGAGATCAAGGTCGGGCTGTTCCCGGGCGGCGGCGGCACCCAGCGGGTCGCCCGGCTGATGCAGACCGGCGACGCGCTCCAGATGCTGTTCAAGGGCGAGCAGATCCGCGCGCCCATGGCCAAGGGCATGGGCCTGATCCACGCGGTGGCGCCGCAGGCCGAGATCGTCGAGCGCGCCAAGGCCTGGATCCGCGAGGGCGGCTCCGCGGTGGCGCCCTGGGACGTGCCAAAATTCAAGGCGCCCTCCGGCAAGGTCTATTCGCCCGCCGGCATGATGATCTGGCCGCCGGCCAACGCGATCTACCGCCGCGAGACCCACGACAATTACCCGGCCGCCAAGGCGATCCTGGCCTCGGTCTACGAGGGCCTCCAGCTGCCCATGGACCTCGCCCTGCGGGTCGAGAGCCGGTACTTCGCCCATATCCTGCGCTCGAAGGAGGCGGCGGCGATGATCCGCACGCTGTTCATCTCCATGGGCGAGTTGAACAAGGGCGCCCGCCGGCCGAAGGACGTGCCGGCCACCAACTTGCGGCGGGTCGGGGTGATCGGCGCCGGCTTCATGGGCGCCGGCGTCGCCTACGTCACCGCGCAAGCCGGCCTCGAAGTCGTGCTGGTCGACCAGTCGATCGAGGCCGCCGAGAAGGGCAAGGCCTACGCCCACACGCTGATCACCGGCCAGATCAACAAGGGCCGCGCCAAGACCGCCGATCGCGACGCGCTGCTCGGCCGGATCACCACCACGGCCGATTACGCCACGCTCAGCGGCTGCGACCTCGTGATCGAGGCGGTGTTCGAGGATCCCAAGGTTAAGGCCGAGGTGATCCAGAAGGTCGAGGCGGTGATCGGCCCCGACACGATCTTCGCCTCCAACACCTCGACGCTGCCGATCACCGGCCTGGCGAAGAATTCGCAGCGGCCGGACCGGTTCGTGGGCATCCATTTCTTCTCGCCCGTCGAGAAGATGATGCTGGTTGAGATCATCAAGGGCGAGGCCACCGGCGACGCGGCGCTCGCGACCGCCCTCGATTACGTGCGGCTAATCAAGAAGACGCCGATCGTCGTGAACGACGCCCGCGGGTTCTTCGCCAACCGCTGCGTCGGCGCCTACATCCTGGAAGGGCACAAGATGCTCTCCGAGGGCGTGCCGCCCGCCATGATCGAGAGCGCAGGGCGCCAGGCCGGCATGCCGGTGGGTCCGCTCTCGCTCAACGACGAGGTCGCCCTCGACCTCGTGCTCAAGATCGCCAAGGCCACCGAGGCGCAGGTGGGCGAGGGGGCGGTCGACCCGGCCCAGAAGTCGATCCTCACCGCTATGGTCGAAGGCCAGGGCCGGCTCGGGCGCAAGAACCGCAAGGGCTTCTACGATTACCCCGAGGGCGCGCCCAAGCGTCTCTGGCCGGGCCTGGCGGAGCTGCAGCCCAACCGGCTCGACCCGGAGGCGGTGGACTTCAACGAGCTGAAGCAGCGGCTCCTGGTGGTGCAGGCGCTGGAAGCCGCCCGTACCGTCGGCGAGGGCGTGGTCACCGATCCCCGGGAGGCCGATGTCGGCTCGATCCTCGGCTTCGGCTTCGCGCCCTTCACGGGCGGCACCCTGTCCTACATCGACTTCATGGGCGCGGCGTCCTTCGTGGCGCTCGCCCGCGGCCTGGAGGCCAAGCACGGCCCCCGCTTCCGGGTGCCCGACACCCTGGCGGCCATGGCCGAGCAGGGCAGGACTTTTTATGGGGAGCAGAAGCGCGCCGCCTGATTTTGGCGGAAGCCTGTCAGACTAGGGCCAGAGAGCCGTTCCCGATCGCCTCGGGAACGGCTCGGCTCGCGGCGTCGACGGCTGATCACGCACCGGTATATTGGCGCGATCAATATCGAGCGCGTCGCCGTGTTACGAACGCCTTCAGCCAGGAAAACCGCCGTCAGGCGACGCGGGCCTTCGCGCCGAGCATGCGGGCGAGCAGTTCGACATCGTTGGCGTTGTCGGAGAGGAGGTCGGTGATGTCTCCGACTTCCAGCGCCTTCACGTGGCGGCAGCGCATCCCGTAGCGGCCGGCCGTGCAGGTGCACCGCAGCTGCGGGCCGCCGGCCCGCTCTTCCAGCACGACGCTGTATTGGTTGCCGGTCGAGCCCCGGATCGTGAAGCTCAGCGCCGAAGGGGCCATTGGAAAGGCGGCCATCGCGCGGTTGCTGATCGCCCCCGGAGCCCGGCGGGGGAGGGAGGGGCCGCCCGTCACCCGGGTGACCGGCACGCCGATCGCCGCGGCGAGGCCGTGCACGTCCGGCGTCTCGGTCTCGCGCATGGCAGCCAGTGCGATCGCCGCGCAGGCATAGGCATCCTCGCCGGCATCGTGGTGCTCGAAGCGGATGCCGAGGCGCCGGGCAACCTTGCCGAGGCCGCATCCCTCCGGCGCGGGAAACACCCGTCGGGAAATCTGGACGGTGCAGAGATAGGACAGGGCCGGCACCGGCAGGCCGGCGCGGGCCAAGCCGGCCCGCAGCACGCCGATATCGAAGCTCGCATTGTGGGCGAGGATCAGACCGCTGGTCAGGTCGCCCAGATAAGGCGCCATCACCCCGGCGAAGTCCGGCTGATCGGCGACGTTGGCCGGCAAGATGCCGTGGACCCGGATGTTGCCCGGCGAGAACCGCATCTCCGGCGGCCGGATCAGGTGGCTTTCCCGCCGCACGATCCGCCCGTCCGCGATCCAGGCGAGCCCCACCGCGCAGGCGCTGTCGCGCCGCTCGTTGGCCGTCTCGAAGTCGAGGGCCAGGACCGTCATCGCGGGTGGACCATGCCGGGGAACGTTCTCGGGGTGTTCCCAAGCGGTCTAAAGCCCCACGACTCGCGCTTCAACCCTCGGCCACCATCCCCAGCCAATCGTCCTCCGACACGACCCGGACGCCGTGCTTCTCGGCATCCTTGAGCTTCGAGCCGGCTCCCGGGCCCGCGACCACGAGATCGGTCTTGGCCGAGACCGATCCGGAGACCTTCGCGCCCAGCCGCTCGGCCACCGCCTTGGCCTCGTTGCGGGTCATTTTTTCCAGAGTGCCGGTGAAGACCACGGTCTTGCCGGCAAACGTTGAAGCGGCGGTCGGCCGCTCCATCGGCTCGACCGTCACCTGTTCGAGCAGGGCCGCGACCGCGTCGGCATTGTGCGGCTCGGAGAAGAACAGGATCAGCGCGTCGGTCGCCACCGGGCCGATCTCGCCGTCGTCGGCGAACAGCCGGTAGGCATCGCCGGGCTTCTGCGCGGCGGCCCGGGCGAGGGCGGCTCGCACGCTATCGGCATCGCCGTAATGCTGCAGGAGGTTTTCCCGCTGGGGCGCGCTGAGGCGGGCGCGCGGCGCATCGGAGGGCGCGTCCTCCGGGAAGCCGAGATCGAGCAGCCGGTCGCGGGTCGTGTCGCCGATTCTGTCCACGGACCGCAGCTCGACCCAGTCCGGGCCCGGCTGCACGGCGGCCGCCTCCCGGATCGCCGCGATCAGCGACGGCATCTCAGAAAAACGTTTGGCCAGGGCCTTGGCGGTGGCCTCGCCGATCTGCGGAATGCCGAGGGCGAAGAGCAGGCGGTTCATCGGAACCTGGCGGCGCGCCTCGACGCCGGCGAGCAGGTTCTTGATCGCCTTGTCTTCGTCCTCGCCCTTCTTCTTGGCGGCTTTCTTGGGCGGCTCGGTCGCCCCGGCCTCGGCGCGCCGCTCGGCCGAGAGCGCCTCGCGCCGCGCCACGACGGCGGCCTTCAGGGTCTCGAAATCGAGCCGGAACAGGTCGGCCGGCTGGCGCACCAACCCGGCCTCGAACAGCACCTCGATATAGGTCTCGCCGAAGCCCTCGATGTCGAAGCCGTTGCGCGACACGAAATGCTTCAGCCGCTCAACGCCCTGCGCCGGGCAGATCAGGCCGCCGGTGCAGCGCCGGATCGCGTCGGGGCGGCCGGTGCGCGGGTTGATCGCCCGCACGGCGCGGCTGCCGCAGGCCGGGCAGGTCTCCGGGAAGGCGAAGGGCTGCGAATCCGGCGGGCGCTTGGTGAGGTCGACATCCATCACCTTGGGGATCACGTCGCCGGCCCGCACCACCGTGACGGTGTCGCCGACGCGGATGTCCCGGCCATCGCGGATCGGCTCGCCGTCGCCGCCGACGCCCTTCACGTAACCCTCGTTGTGCAGCGTCGCGTTGGAGACGACCACGCCGCCCACCGTCACGGGCCGCAGCTTCGCCAGGGGGTTGAGCGAGCCGGTGCGGCCGACATTGATGACGATGTCCTCCACCACCGTCGTCGCCTCCTGGGCGGCGAACTTGTGGGCCAGCGCCCAGCGGGGCGAGCGCGAGACGAAGCCGAGCCGCTTCTGCAGCGCGAGATCGTCGACCTTGTAGACGACGCCGTCGATGTCGTAGCCGAGCCCGGACCGGTCCGCCTCGATCCAGCGATAATGGCCGAGCATCGACTCGATATCGGTGAAGGTCTGGGTGAGCGGGTTCACCGGCAGACCCCAGGCGGCGAAGCGCTCCAGGACGCCGGATTGCGTCTCGGCGATCGGCCCTGAGAGCTCGCCCCAGGCATAGGCGAAGAATTTCAGCGGCCGGGAGGCGGTGATGCCCGGGTCGAGTTGGCGCAGGCTCCCGGCGGCGGCGTTGCGCGGGTTGGCGAAGAGCGGCTTGCCGGCCGCCTCCTGGCGCGCATTGATAGCGGCGAAATCCGCGTGCGACAGGTAGACCTCGCCGCGCACCTCGCAGATCTCCGGCCAGCCGCTGCCCGCGAGCGTGGCCGGGATGTCCTGCACGGTGCGTGCATTGGCTGTGACGTTCTCGCCGACCTCGCCGTCGCCGCGGGTCGCCGCGGTCTCCAACTTGCCGTTCACGTAGCGCAGCGACAGGGACAGGCCGTCGATCTTCGGCTCGGCCGTGAAGGCGAGCGGCGCGTCTTCGGCAAGCCCGAGGAAGCGGCGGACCCGAGCCACGAACTCGGCGACCTCCTCCGGGTCGAAGGCGTTGCCCAGCGACAGCATCGGCACGGCGTGCCGGACCTTGGCGAATTTTTCCGAGGGCTTAGCGCCCACCGAGGTGCTGACCGCCCCGGTCCCGGCGAGATCGGGGAAGCGGGTCTCGATCTCCTCGAGCCGGCGGCGCAGGCGGTCGTATTCCGCATCCGAAATCTCGGGTGCGTCCTCCTGATGGTAGAGCCGGTCCGCCTCCTGGATCGCCTCCGAGAGCCGCGCGTGCTCGGTGCGCGCCTCCTCGGCGGTCAGGTCGAGCTCGGGCGTATCTGACTTCGCGGCTGGCATGGGGGCGTTCTAGCGCATCGCGCGCCGCGCGGGAGTCGGTTGGGGCGCGGCATCCCCATGTCCCTCAGCGCCGGGGGGCGAGCAGATCGCCGCGGCCGACCGACAGGTAGGCCCCCAAGAACACGGCGGCGACCACGGCGCTGAGGACGGCCAGCGGCATCACAGGGGCGAGCCAGCCCGCCAGCATCGTGCCAGTGACCGAGCCAAGATTCATCGCCGCCATGTAGACCTCGAACTGCGTCGCCGCGCCGGCGCGCCCGCGGCTGGCCTGGAGCAGAGCCGGCATCAGCGCGACGATTAGCAGCCCCGGCAGCGCGTTGGTGAGCGCCAGGATCAGCGGCGCCGCCGGCCCCAGGAGACCGGCGGCGATCAGGACGCCCGCCAGCACGAAGGTCATCGCGCTCGCCAGCAGCAGGATTCGGAGCGGCCTTACCGGCCCAGCCCGGTCCGACCAGAGGCCGATCGCGAAGGCGCCCGCGGTCCCGCTCACCAGGGCCAGACCGGCCTGAAAGCGCGACAGGGCAGCTGCGTCCCAGCCGCGGCTCTGGAGCAGGTCGACCGAGAAGGGCAGCTCGAACAGCCCGAGGGCGCCGTCGAGGCCGAAGCACAGGGCGAGGAGCTGCAGCGCCCGCTTCCGCCGCAGGGCGAGGCCGAGGCGGCGCAGGAAGCGCAGAAACGGAATGCGCCGCGGCGCCGGGCCGCGCCGGCCGAAATCCACCAGCGCGTCACCGGGCGCTTCGCGCACGATCAGCATCGGCAGGCTTGCCAGGATGCCGGCCGCGAGCAGCCCGGCGAGGCTGACATCCAGCCCATAGGCGGCGAGCGTCCAGCCGAAGATCGCGGCACTGAGGCTGGTGCCGGCGACGAACCCGGCCCGCGTGCAGGCGCTGACCCGGCCGAGCTCGTCTGCCGGAACGTGATCCATGATCATCCGGTCGCAGGCAGTGTCGAGCAGGGACGCGAACACACTGTGGACCAGGAAGGCGAGTCCGAGCAGGCCGACCTGATCGGCACCAAGCAGCAGCATCAGGGCGAGCGCCGCGTGGCATCCGAGGATCGCCGCCACCGCGAAGGGCCGGCGCCGGCCCATGCGAAGATGCGCCGATCGATCGATCAGCGGTCCCCACAGGATCGGCTGGACCGTCCAGGGTAACCCGGCCAGGGCGAAATGGAAGCCGACCTCGGTCGCCGGGACGCCGCGCGCCGCGAGGTGATTGGCCAGGGCGGTCAGGGAGAATCCCGCGATCAGGCCCTGATAGAGGTAGGTCGCGAAGAACACGCCGTAGCGGGCGCGTCGCCCGGCGAGATTCGGGGTTCGCAGCCATCCGTCACGCGACGGCGCGCTCAAGCCGGGATGCACTTGCCGGTCCGGTGCCGCACGACGATGCTCCTCATCCCGCCGTCACCGGATCCGAACCCGTGCCGCCTCGTCCCGAGCAGACTACGTCGTGCGCCCAGAAGCCGCGAGGCGTCGCGTGAGCGCGGCCGACATCTGGATCGTCGATCTCGCCCTGTCGCCGGACCAGCTCGATCTGTGCGAGGCGGTTCTCGACGCCGATGAGCGCGACCGCGCCGGGCGCTTCCTGCGTCCGGCCGACCGCATGCGCTACCGGGCCGGCCATGCGGCGCTCCGGCTGATCCTCGGAGAGGCCTTGGGCCTCGCCCCTGCCGAGATCTGCTTGGAGGCCGGCGCCGGCGGCAAGCCCGAACTCGTCGGATCCGCGCGCGGCGCCTTCGACTTCAACCTGTCCCATTCCGGTGGCCGCGCGCTCATCGGTCTAACGCGCGGCGCGGCCATCGGCGTCGATGTCGAGGAAATCCGGCCCATCACGGACGCCCTGCGCATCGCCCGCGCGCATTTCTCGCCCGATGAGGCTGCTGCGCTGGCGGCGTTGTCGCCGAACGCTGTCGATCACGCATTCTTCGGCCTCTGGACACGCAAGGAGGCGGTGGTGAAGGCGCTGGGCACCGGCCTGTCGCTGCCGCTCGACCGCTTCAGCGTCAGCGTGCCGCCGGAGCCGCCACGTCTCCTGCGTATGGCAGAGGGCGGCGCGTGGACCCTCGCCGGCATCGATTGCGGACTGGGCTACGCCGCGACGATCGCAGTGCCATCCGCGGAGGCCGGGATCGCGGTTCGGCATCTCCGGGGCGATTGGCCGAGCCGCCTTTGCTGATCGCCCAAAACCGGCCTTGCGGTCCGGGAAAGGCGCGGCTATAAGCCCGCTGCCGGCAGTTGCGGACACGCAAGCCGGCCTTCGGAGTGTAGCGCAGTCTGGTAGCGCACCACGTTCGGGACGTGGGGGTCGCAGGTTCAAATCCTGCCACTCCGACCAAGCTCCTTCAGGGAGTACAGGTCTTCCCGCTTTTGCTGATCGCCGCGACTGAGATCTATCAGTCATGCTCGGCGCATGCTTGCAGCCAATTCTGTCGGCATCCCTGCATCACATCCATTTTCAGGCCGATCGTTCGGTCTGGACGCTTTCCGTCACCTGCATCATCGCGACGGCGTGAAGCCGATCGGCGACACAGATTTCGATCGTAGCCACGGTCGTGGCGTGACCGAAGGAGCCTCGGGTCCCCTCTCCCGTGCGGGTTACGATGTTCACACATCGGCTCGCGAAAGCCGCCACGCGCCCCCTCTCCCGTGCGGGAGAGGGTTGGGGTGAGGGATCAGGTCTGTCCGGAAAGCGCGCATCCCTCACCCTGTCCCTCTCCCGCACGGGAGAGGGGACCCGCGCCACATCCGGGGATGTGTGAAGCCGATAACCCGTGCGGGAGAGGGACAGGGTGAGGGGACAGGTTCGTCCGGATAGGGCATATCCCTCACCCCAGCCCTCTCCCACACGGGAGAGGGAGACGCGGCGCGGGCTGCAAGGACGCCTGCGCCTCAAACCTCTGTAGCCTGTCGGCGTGGATCGAAGCGGGTATACGGCCTGCCCATGGCCCCGAAATCGCCAGCCTGTCCCGCCGTTGTCGAGACCCAGCCCGCCACATGGGCCGGCTTCACCCGGGTGTTCCTGACCGCCGCCGTTCTGCTCGGCCTCGCCATCATCGGCGCTGTGGCGCTTCTCGACCCCTACGGCCTGCGCGCGGGTCCCGGCCATCCGCCGGGCCCGATCATGGACACCAACCAGCGGCTTTCCTACCCGCAGATCGCCCGCGGCGGTCCGTTCGATGCGGCCGTGTTCGGCACCTCGACAGCACGGCTCCTCGATCCGGCCGCGCTTGATGCCGCCTTCGATGCGCGCTTCGCCAACCTGGCGGTGAACGCCGCGACGCCGGACGAGCAGATCCGCCTAGCCGAACTCTTCCTCGCGCACCGGCCGGTGAAGGCAATCCTGTTCGGCCTCGACACGACGTGGTGCGCCGCCGATCCGCCGGCCCGCACCGCCAACGCCTTCCCGGACTGGCTCTATGAAGCGGGCGCGCCCTGGGGCGTGCTGCGGCAGGCCAGCCTGCGCTCGGTCACGATCGCCGCGCAGACCGGGCTGGCGCGTCTCGGCTTGGCACGGCCGCGGATCCGCCCCGACGGCTACGCGGTCTTCACGCCGCCCGAGGCGCTGTACGATCCCGTACGCGCCCGCGCCCATATCCGGGCCGGCGCCGTCGATCCGGCGGCGCCCGCCGACCGGCCGGACGCCCCCATGCCGGCGCTGGCACGGCTCGATGCGCTCCTCGGGCACGTCCCAGCGGGCGCCCTGAAGCTCGTTGCCTTCATGCCGATGCACGCGGCGGCGCAAGGCGCCCCCGGCACACCGGCCGGCCGCCGGGAGACGGCCTGCAAGGCCCGCGTCGCGGAGATCGGCACCCGGCACGGTGCCGTCGTGGTGGATTTCCGCATGCCTTCACCCGTGACCACGCAGGACGCGAATTACTGGGACGCGCTGCATTACCGCCTGCCGGTGGCTGCGCGCATCGTGGCGGATCTGAAGGCCGTGGTCGGCACCGGCGCCGACGACCCGGACGGCACCTATCGGGTGCTCGCGCACCCGTGACGCCGGTTCATCCAGCGGCGGCGCGTTCGGCCCGCGCCCAGCCCTCGCGGGTGACGCTGCAGTAATCCGCGAACCGCCCGTCCCGGATCGCGGCCCGGGCGCCCGCCATCAGGTCCTGATAGTAGGCGAGGTTGTTCCAGGTCAGCAGCATCATCCCTAGGATCTCGTTCGACCGGACGAGGTGATGCAGGTAGGCCCGGGAATAGTCCCGCGCCGCCGGGCAGGTCGAAGCCTCGTCCAGCGGCGCCGTATCCTCGGCGTGGCGGGCGTTGCGCAGGTTGACCCGGCCGTTGCGGGTATAGGCGAGACCGTGGCGGCCGGCCCGGGTCGGCATCACGCAATCGAACATGTCGATGCCGCGGGCGACGGCGCCCAGGATGTCGTCCGGCGTGCCGACGCCCATCAGGTAGCGCGGCTTGGCCTGCGGCAGGTGCGGCTCGACGGTCTCGATCATGGCGAACATCACGGCCTGCGGCTCGCCGACCGCGAGCCCGCCGACCGCGTAGCCCTTCAGGTCGAGGTCGGTCAGGGCGCGGGCACTCTCGACGCGGAGCGCCGGGACGTCGCCGCCCTGAACGATGCCGAACATCGCCTTGCCCGGCTGTTCCCCGAACGCGACCCGGCAGCGCTCGGCCCAGCGCAGGGACAGGTGCATGGCCTTCTCGATCGCCGCATGCTCGGCCGGCAGGCGCACGCATTCGTCGAGCTGCATCTGGATGTCGGAGCCGAGCAGGCCCTGGATCTCGATGGAGCGCTCCGGGCTCATGTGGTGGGCGGTGCCGTCGATATGCGAGCGGAACGTCACCCCCTGCTCGTCGATCTTTCGGAGGGCCGAGAGCGACATCACCTGGAAGCCACCGGAATCGGTGAGGATCGGCCGGTCCCAGTTCATGAACTTATGAAGGCCGCCGAGCCGCGCCATCCGCTCGGGGCCGGGGCGCAGCATCAGGTGGTAGGTGTTGCCCAACACCACGTCGGCGCCCAGCTCCCGGACCTGACCGGGGTACATCGCCTTGACGGTGGCGGCGGTCCCTACAGGCATGAAGGCCGGCGTGCGGATGTTTCCCCGCGGCGTCGCGATTTCGCCGGTCCGGGCGGTCCCGTCCTGCCCGTGCAGGGTGAAGCCGAAGGGCACGGTCTCGGTCATGGCATGTCCGCGCGCGGGCCCGGGAACAGCAGGCTGGCGTCGCCGTAGGAGTAGAAGCGGTAGCCGCTCCGGATCGCGTGCGCGTAGGCCGCCCGCATCGTGTCGAGGCCCGAGAAGGCCGAGACCAGCATGAACAGGGTCGAGCGCGGCAGGTGGAAGTTGGTCACCAGCGCGTCGACCGCGCGGAACCGGTAGCCGGGCGTGATGAAGATGTCGGTCGGCCCCGAGAAAGCCGCGAGCGTGCCGTCGGGGCTCGCGGCACTCTCTAGCAGGCGCAATGCCGTCGTACCCACCGCAACGATCCGGCCGCCGGCCGCCCGGACGGCGTTGAGCGCGGCGGCCGTGTCGGCATCGAGGATGCCGATCTCCGCATGCATCCGGTGGCCCTCGGTGTCGTCCGCCTTGACCGGCAGGAACGTCCCGGCGCCGACATGCAGGGTGACGTGGTGCCGGTGCAGGCCGGCGGCGTCGAGCGCCGCCAGCAGAGCATCCGAAAAATGTAGCCCCGCGGTGGGCGCCGCCACGGCGCCCGGATGGCGCGCATAGATCGTCTGGTAGTCGGTGGCGTCGCGGGCGTCGGTGGCGCGCTTGCCGGCGATGTAGGGCGGCAGGGGGAGGGCGCCATCGAGGGCGATCTGGGCGTCGAGCGCGGCCCCCGCCCGGTCGAAATCGAGGGTGATCTCGCCAGCCTCGCCCTTCGCGACCACGGTGGCCCGAAGCTCGCCGAACTGAAGCGCGTCGCCCACAGTCAGCCGCTTGGCCGGCCGGGCGAAGGCGCGCCAGCGCGCGGGCGCCTCGCGCAGGTGCAGCATGACCTCGGTGCGCTGGCCGGGCGCGCCGGGGCGGGTGCGGATGCCGTTGAGCCGCGCCGGAATCACCTTCGTGTCGTTGAAGACCAGGGCATCGCCGGGCCGGAGCGCCCCGGGCAGGTCGCGGACGGTACGGTCCGCCAGCGCCTCGCCCGGGCGCACGACGAGAAGCCGCCCGGCATCGCGCGGCTCGGCCGGGCGCAGGGCGATGCAGCTCTCCGGCAACTCGAAATCGAACAGGTCCACGCGCATCGCCGGCTGCCTGCACCGAACGGCACGCGGATTCAACCTCGGAACTGGTTCGCGACCCTGCCTGTTCTCGCCTCACCGAAGCAGGAGACGCTAACTCGATGCCCTGGTACGCCGTGCGACCCCGCGATGCCGCCGACCCGCGCTGGCCTCTGCCCGGCACCGAACAGATCGTGCTCAAGGCCGACGATCATGCCGCCGCCCGGTCGAAGTTCGAGGAGGCCTATCCGAGCGAGCCCTTCGGCAGCCCGGCCGTGCCAGTGCCCAATACCGGGGTCGGCAGCTTCCGCGGCGATGCGGACGGGCTGATCGTGGCCGAGACCGGCGAACCGGCATCCCCGCAGGACTGAACAGCATGCTCAGGCCCAGCCGCACCCCGCGCATCACCCTCGACGGCCAACTCGTCGGCTACTGGGACCGGGAGGCGGCGCGCCTCGATGCTATCGCGGCCACCACGCGCTTTGCCTGGCAAAAGCGCCGCCTGTTGCGGAAAGCCGCCGAGGCGCGGGTCAAGGCCGAGCGGAGCCGGCGGCGCGAAACCGAACGCGGCCAGGAGACTCCGCCGGCCGAGGCATAGCCGAAGCTAAGACTCTTTCGGCAGCGTCGAAGCTTTGCCGTGGCCTGAGGCAAGCTGCATCCCGTATGGGCACGTCGACTCGTGATCGGCGTATCCCATGGACCGGACCCAGAAAGCAGCCCTCCTCAGCGCCGGCATCGGCCTCGTGGTGACCGTGCTCAAATTTTATGCGGCGTGGCTCACCGGCAGCCTGGCGCTGTACTCCGACGCGCTCGAGAGCATCATCAACGTGGTCGCGGCAATTGGGGCCTTCGTGGCCCTGCGGGTGGCGGCGCGCCCCGCCGATGCGGAGCATCCCTACGGCCACCACAAGGCCGAGTTCTTCTCCGCGGTGATCGAGGGCGCGCTCATCGTCGTGGCGGCAGTCCTGATCCTGCGGGAAGCGTATTTCGGCCTGCTCGCGCCGAAACCTCTGGACGCGCCGGCCCTGGGCCTGGCCATCAACCTCGGGGCCGGGGCCATCAACGCTGCCTGGGCCTGGGCGCTGATGCGCTGGGGCCGGGCCTGGCGCTCGCCGGCCCTGATCGCGGATGCCCGCCACGTCTTCGCCGACGTGGTGACCTCGTGCGGCGTGCTCCTGGGCGTCGCCGCGGTCTGGCTGACGGGCTATCCGACCCTCGACCCGGCGGTGGCCGGGCTCGTGGCGCTCAACATCCTCTGGTCCGGCTTCCGCATGGTACGCGAATCGGTCGACGGCCTGATGGATCGGGCGGCCTCGCCCGACATGGTCTGCGAGATCCGGGCGCTGATCTCCCGCCACGGAGAAGGCGCCCTGGAAGCCCACGACGTCCGGACCCGGTCGGCGGGCCAAGCGACGTTCATCGACTTCCACCTCGTGGTCCCGGGCAGCATGACCGTCGAGGCCTCGCACGCCATCTGCGACCGGCTGGAAAGCGCCCTGGAGACGACGATCCCCGGGGCGGTCGTCACGATCCACGTCGAGCCCGGCGAGGAAGCCAAGGCTCGCGGCCTGCCGGTTCTCTGAACGTCCGGCGCCCTGGAAGCGGTATCGAGGGCGCCGGCTGTCACTCTTCGAGACGCGCGTTTAGCTCCAGGCGTGGAACGGCGGCGCGACGCCGTTCAGCGCGTGGTTGCCGATGATGGCGACTTTCCAGCGCACCGGATCGTGCAGCGTGTGGGTCCGGGCGTTGCGCCAATGCCGGTCGAGGTTCTCGGCGGCGAGCGTCGAGCGGGTGCCGGATAATTCGAACAGCTTGTTGGAAGCCGCCAGGGCGATGTCGGTGGTCAGCACCTTCGCTTCGGCGACGGCGAGTTGCGCCGCGGCGACGCTCTCGGCATCCGGCTGCGCGACCGCCGCGTCGAGGGCGAGCCCGGCTTTGTCGAGGAGGGCTTCGGCCGCATGCTGGCGGATGGTGAGGTCGCCGATCGCCTGGATCGTGTAGGGATCGTCGGAGGCCCGCTCCTGCCCGCTATCGATCCAGGGCCGCGCCTTCTCGCGCACGAACCGGATCGTGTCGTCCAGGGCTTCGCGACCGATGCCGGCATCGACCGCCGCCTGGATGATCTGGAAGATCGCCCCGTCCGCGCTCGGCGCCTCGTAGCCCTTCCAGGCCGGCACTAGATGGCTCTTCTCCACCCGGACATCCTCGATCAGCACCGTGCCGCTCGCCGTGCCGCGCTGGCCGAAGCTGGACCAGTCGTCGATCACCGTGAGCCCCGGCGCGTCGCGCTCTGCGATGGCGTACCAGGCCCGGCCCTCGGCATCGAGGGCGACGATCGGCACGAGATGCGCCAGCAGCGCCCCGGTCGCGTAGAATTTCTGGCCGCGCACGATCACGTGGTCGCCGTGATCGGTGAACCGCGTATCGAAATCGGCCGCCCGCTTGGTCCCCCGCTCGGAGAAGGCGTTGCCGAACCGGGTGCTTCGCAGGACCTCCCCGAACAGCCGTTGCTTCTGCGGCTCGTCCGAGACCGTCCGGATCGCCGCCACGATGCCCAAATGGTTCTGCGCGATCTGCCCGATCGCCGGATCGGCCGCCGAGATGAGCGCGATGACCTGCGCCAGGGTCTTGTAGGAGACCTCCGGGCCGCCATAGGCCTTGGGCACGTTGATCGACCACAGGCCGCTCTGGGAGAAGGCATCGAGCTCCGCCAGGGGCCGGGTATGGTTCCGGTCGCGGTCGGAGGCGCCGAGCCGGAACTCCGCGGCGAGGCGGTGGGCCACCGCCAGCGCCTCGGCATCGTCACGGATCACGTGGGCGGGGGAGGACGGCCGCGCCGGGCCTGGAACGCCCTGGCGCGGCTGGGTGTCGAGCGTGCGCGCATCGACCGCGATGTTCATGGCTCACTCCGGAAGGGTAGGGGATCGTTTCGAGGTTTGGGGCAGCTCGTCAGGCCGCTTCGGCGCGCTTCTCGCGCGCGGCTTCGAGGGCGCGGACCCGCGGGATCACATGGGTGCCGAAATACGCGACGTCCTCCTGGAAATGCAGGAAGGCCAGCAGCGCGAGGTCGGCCCCGGCATCCTTGAGGGCCAGGATGCGCTCGGCGATCTGGTCCGGCGTGCCGATCAGGTTGGTCTTGAACCCGTCGTTGTACTGGACGAGGTCGGTGAAGCTGGATTTCGCCCAATTGCCTTCGCCCTCGGGCGACGCCTTGCCGGCGTTCTTCACCTCGTGGCCGAACGCCTTCACGGCGTCGGGATCGGCCTGGTCGATGATCTCCTGAAGGACGGCGCGGGCTTCCTCCTCGGTGTCCCGGGCGATCACGAAGGCGTTCACGCCGATGCGCGGACGGTTGCCGCTCTCGGCGGCCTTCGCGCGGATATCGTCGACCTGAGCGCGGATGTTCTCGGGCGTGTTGCCGTTGGTGAAGTACCAATCGGAAACGCGGGCGGCCATGTCGCGCGCCGCCCGGGACGAGCCGCCCTGGAAGATTTCCGGCAGCGGATCGGCCGGCTTCGGCTTCAGGGTGTAGTCGGTATAGCGGTAGAAATCGCCCCGGAAGGTGAAGTTGTCCTGCGTCCAGATCCCCCGGAGGCTGCGGATGAACTCCTCCGAGCGGCGATAGCGCTCGTCGTGGTCGAGCCAGGGCTCGCCGATCGCCCGGAACTCGCCCGAGAACCAGCCGGAGACGATGTTGACGGCGATCCGGCCGCCGGTGAGCTGCGAGATGGTCGCGACCTGCTTGGCCGCGAGCGTCGGGTGCCAAGGCCCGGGCAGGAGCGCCGCGATCACCTTGAGCCGGGTGGTCGCGGCCAGCAGCGCGTGGCTGAACGCCACCGATTCATGCTGGTACTCGGCACCGTAGCCGGCGGTGAAGCGGATCTGGGTCAGGGCGTAGTCGAAGCCGGATTCCTCGGCGATCTGCGCCAAGCGACGGTTGTAATCGGCATCCCAGCTCGTGCGTTGCGGGATCTTGCTGATCACCAGGCCGCCCGAGACGTTGGGCACCCAATAGGCGAACCGGATCGGATCAGGCGGCGTGTCGTCGACGAAACGGTTGGTCATGGCGCGCTACCTCGTTCGCGTGGGGTCGTTGCCCCGCCGCGTCTTCAAGGGATCGCAGCAAACTGAATACAAGATGCAGAGTTGCGCGACCGCTCAGGAACACGCAAAGTATTCCGGCTTGGCCGCGACAGGTCAAAGGAACGGGATGCCGTTTTAATCGCGGCTTGGGCGGCATTCTTCTGCGCATCCCGGCGTTGAATGCGAGTTTATTCTTTCCCTTTTGGCGTGGTGTCCGAATCGTGCAGGCGGCGATAGGCGAACACGCCGAAGACGCCGATCAGGCAGGCGGCCAGGGCGAACCACGTGAAGGCGTATTGCAGGTGGTTGTTGGGGATATCGACCTTCAGCTGGCCGCCGCGCGGCCACGTGGCCTGGCCGGGCACGGCATCGGCCTCGATCAGGTAGGGCGCCGCCTCCGCGATCCCGCGCGCGGCGGCGATGCCGGCGACATCGCGGTTGAACCACTCGCCGCGCGTCGGATCCGCCTCCGGCACGAACATCGCGCGCGGTTCGCTGGCCCGGAGGATCCCGGTCACGGTTATCGGGCCTTCGATCAGGCCGTCCTTGCGGTCGGCCTGGGCCTTCAGCTCGGTCGGCACGAAACCGCGGTTGATCAGGACCGTGCCACCCTCCGCCCGCAAGAGCGGGGTGATCACGTAATAGCCCTGCAGCGCCCGGCCGGGCGTCTCGCCGGCGGCGAGGCCGTGGACCAGGGTCTCGCGATCGTTGGCGAAGCGGCCGGAGACGCGCACGTGGCGGAACTCGTCACGGCCGGGATCCCAGGCATCGGGCGCGGGCGGCGCCACCGGCTCGGCCCGGGTCTGCCGGACGATGCGGTCGATCAGGTCTTCCTTCCAGGTCTTGCGCTCGATCTGCCAGATCCCGAGGCTCACCAGAATCGCCAACGCGATCAGAGAGGCGAGACCGGGCGCGATGAGCTCGCGCCAGGCGGCCGCGCGCGGCGTGGTTCGGCTCACTGCTCGAAGCGTCCCTGCTCGGCCTTGTTGCTGTACTGGAGGGCGATCAGCATGCCCTTGAGCGGCCGGACCAGCATCAGGCTCAAGCCGATCGACAGGGTGCCGGCGACGAGCGCGTGCACCCAGATCGGCGGTTCGTAGGTGATCTCCAGCCAAAGGGCCAAGCCGACGACCAGCAGGCCGACGATCGACATCACGAAGAAGGCCGGCCCGTCGGCGGAATCGAAGCTCGAATAGTCGAGCCCGCAGGCCTCGCACGATGGGCGTAGGGTCAGGTAGCCCTTGAACAGGTGGCCCTCGCCGCAGCGCGGACACCGGCCGCGCAGGCCCGTGGGGACGGGCGGCGGCTGCGGATAGGTTCGTTGGTCCACGTGAACACTCCAGACCGGCCCGGGAGGCCGCATATGCGCCACCGCCCAGCCGTCCTTACCGATATGGGGATCGCGCCGAGTCGGACACGAAAAAGGGCGGCCTGAGCCGCCCTTTCACAGACCCGCCATGCGGTGACGGGGTAGCTGCGCTCAGTGCGCGGCGCCGTGGAAGACGCCCGAACCCCAGACGTAGATCGCGGCGAACAGGAACAGCCAGACCACGTCCACGAAGTGCCAGTACCAGGCGGCGAATTCGAAGCCGAGATGCTGGCGCGGGGTGAACTGGCCCGCATAGGCGCGGAACAGGCACACCGCCAGGAAGATCGTGCCGATGATGACGTGGGCGCCGTGGAAGCCCGTCGCCATATAGAAGGTCGACGAGTAGATGCTGCCCGAGAAGCCGAACTCGGCGTGGCTGTACTCGTAGGCCTGGCAGGCCGTGAACAGCACGCCCAGGATGATCGTCAGCCACAGGCCGTATTTCAGGCCCTTGCGGTCATTGTGCAGCAGCGCATGGTGCGCCCAGGTCACGGTCGTGCCGGAGGTCAGCAGGATCAGCGTGTTGAGCAACGGCAGGTGCCAGGGGTCGAACGCCTCGATGCCCTTGGGCGGCCAGACACCGCCGGTGAACTCGACCCGGGAGGCCTGGATCGGATCGGCGGTGTAGAGCGCCGCCTCGAAATAGGCCCAGAACCATGCGACGAAGAACATCACCTCGGAGGCGATGAACATCATCATGCCGTAGCGGTGATGCAGCTGGACGACGCGGGTGTGGTCGCCCGAATTGGCCTCGTGCGCCACGTCCTTCCACCAGGAGAACATGGTGTAGAGCACGCCGATGGCGCCGACGCCGAAGATGTACGGGCCCGGGGTCAGGGTGCCGATCTGGAGGCTCTTCATCCAGAACACGGCGCCGAAGGCCATCAGGAAACCCGAGAAGGCCCCGAGCAGCGGCCATGGACTCGGGCTCAGAATATGGAAATCGTGATTCTTGGCGTGCGCCTCGGCCATCGTCCCGTCGCTCCTCACCCTGACGCCCCGCGCCGTTCCCGGCATCCGGCCTAATCGCTCTTGGCCGGGCGCCGCATACAGGACGCCCAAGCTTGTCCGCACACTTAGTCGGTGCCGACCTCTGTTGTCACGCGTTCGCGATCAGAAATCGCGCTTCGTGCCCGAAGCCCCTGTGGTCGCGACCGCCGCAGTGACCGGCTGGCCGTTCTTCGAGGCGAAATAGGTGTAGGACAGCGTCATCTCCGAGAGATGCGCGGTGTTCGAATCGTCCCGCACCGCCGGGTCGACGTAGAAGACCACCGGCACGTCCAGGGTCTCGCCCGGCTGCAGCGTCTGCTCGTTGAAGCAGAAGCAGGCGACCTTGACGAAGTAGCCGCCCATCAAGCCGGGCTGGACGTTGAAGGTCGCCACGCCGGTGGACGGCTTGCTGCTGGTGTTCTGGACCCGGAAGAAGACCGTCTTGGTTTCACCGAGCTTGGCTTCGACGTTGTTCGACTCGGGGACGAACTTCCAGGGCAGGCCCGGGGCGACGTTGGTGTCGAAATGCACCACCATGCTGTCATTGGCGCGGGCCGACGACGTCGCCAGGGCCGGACCCTGGCGCGGCGTGCCGTCGTAGCCGGTCGCCTTGCAGAAGGCGTCGTAGAGCGGCACCGACGCGAAGGCGAGGCCGATCATGCCGACTGCGAGGCCGGCGCAGGCGATCGCCGTCCGTCTGGCACCGCGGCTGGGATCGGGGCGGGATGCGCTCATCGGGTCCTCGTCAGAGCGGACGGCTGAGGATCTGCGGGCCGAGCTTGACGATGGTCAGCACGAAGAACAGCAGCACCCACGCGCCCAACGCGAGGGCGATCGCGATCGAACGCTTCCGGCGACGCGCCTCTTCCGCGGGGGTGAGCTGACGATACGGAGTCTCGGGATCCGGCATGGCGCTCAGACCAACGGCCGGAACAGGCCAAAACTCTGCTCGGCGAGCAGTGCCGAGAACAGCGCGAACAGGTAGAGGATCGAGAAGCCGAACATACCCATGGCGGCGCGCTTCTCGGCCTCGCCCTCCCGGTTCCTCAGGACGCGGACGCTGAAGGCCAGCATGCCGAGGCCGCCGACCACGCCGATCACCGCGTAGAGCAGGCCGCCGAAGCCGAGGGCCACGGGTACGAGACCGAGGGGCGCCAGGAGCACCGTGTACCAGACGATCTGACGGCGCGTAGAGGCGGGGCCGGCGACGTTGGGCATCATCGGGATGCCGGCGCGGGCATATTCCTCGGCCTTGATCAGGGCCAGCGCCCAGAAGTGGGGCGGCGTCCAAATGAAAATGATGGCGAACAGGACCAGCGACTCGATCCCGACCGAGCCGGAGACCACCGCCTGGCCGATCACCGGCGGCAGGGCGCCGGCGGCGCCGCCGATGACGATGTTCTGCGCGGTCGCCCGCTTCAGCCACATCGAGTAGATCACCGCGTAGAACACGATGGTGAAGGCGAGCAGCCCGGCGGCGAGCCAATTCGCCGCCAAGCCCAGCACCAGCACGGACGCCACCGACAGGAACAGGCCGAAGCCGAGCGCTTCCTCGGAGGAGATCCGGCCGGCCGGGATCGGACGCTGGGCGGTCCGGGTCATCACGGCGTCGATATCCGCGTCCCACCACATGTTGAGGCAGCCGGAGGCGCCGGCCCCGACCGCGATGGCGAGCAGCGAGATCACGCCGATCGCCGGCGGGACGTGCCCCTGCGAGACGACCATGCCGACGAGGGCCGTGAAGATGACGAGGACCATCACCCGCGGCTTGAGCAGGGCGAAATAGTCCGGCACGTCGCCGCCGACGGCGGTGAAGGCCGGGGCCGGAGCGTCCGGGCCGATCGTGTTGGTCAGGCTCGTCATCGCGTCTGCTGCTGTTGTATCGGCGCCCGGCCACGCGCGTCACGGCCGGGTCATGTTTCGAAATCGATTAGTTCCAAGGGAAGGCGCGAGCGGAACACGCAGCCCGTGCGGTTCGCCCGTTTTCATCGCCCTTGCCGGGAAGTCGCGGTCGCGGCCTCCGGGGAAGGGCGAGGGCCGCCGATGCGGCCCTCGCGAGGTTGGTCAGTGCGCGCCCGGCTCGTCGACGATGCGGGGCAGCGTCTCGAACTGGTGGAAGGGCGGCGGGGAGGGCAGCGTCCACTCGAGGGTGGTGGCGCCTTCGCCCCAGGGATTGTCGGCAGCCCGCTCCTTGGAGCGGAAGGCCAGCACGACGCCGATCACGAAGACGAACATGCTGAGGCCGAAGATGTGGCCGCCGTAGGTCGAGACCTTGTGCCAGGCCGCGAAGGCGTCCGGGTAGTCGGCGTAACGACGCGGCATGCCGGCCAGCCCGAGGAAGTGCATCGGGAAGAACAGGACGTTGGCGCCGATGAAGGCCAGCCAGAAGTGCAGCTTGCCGGCCCATTCCGGGATGATGTGCCCGGTCATCTTCGGGAACCAGTAGTAGACACCGGCGAAGATGATGAACACCGCGCCCAGCGACAGCACGTAGTGGAAGTGCGCCACGACGTAGTAGGTGTCGTGCAGGTACTTATCGACCGCCGAGTTGGCGAGCACGACGCCGGTGACGCCGCCGACGGTGAACAGGAAGATGAAGCCCACCGCCCAGTGCATCGCGGCGGTGAAGCGGATGGAGCCGCCCCACATGGTGGCGATCCACGAGAAGATCTTCACGCCCGTGGGGACCGCGATCACCATGGTGGCGAACACGAAATAGGACTGCGTCTGCAGGGACAGGCCGACCGTGTACATGTGGTGGGCCCACACCACGAAGCCGACGACGCCGATCGCCACCATCGCGTAGGCCATCGCGAGGTAGCCGAAGACGGGCTTGCGCGAGAAGGTCGAGATGATGTGCGAGACGATGCCGAAGGCCGGCAGGATCATGATGTACACTTCGGGGTGACCGAAGAACCAGAACAGGTGCTGGTACAGGATCGGGTCACCGCCGCCGGCCGGGTCGAAGAAGGTCGTGCCGAAGTTGCGGTCGGTGAGCAGCATCGTGATGGCGCCCGCGAGCACCGGCAGCGACAGCAGCAGCAGGAAGGCGGTGACCAGCTCGGCCCAGGCGAAGAGCGGCATCTTGTGCAGCGTCATGCCCGGAGCGCGCATGTTCAGGATCGTGGTGATGAAGTTGATCGCCCCAAGGATCGAGCCCGCGCCCGACAGGTGCAGGGCGAAGATCGCGAAGTCGACGGCCGGGCCGGGATGGCCGGCGGTGGAGAGCGGCGGATAGACCGTCCAGCCGGTGCCGGCGCCGGACGCGCCCGGGGCGCCCTCGACGAACAGCGAGCACAGCAGGGAGCAGAAGCCCGCCACGGTCAGCCAGAACGAGATGTTGTTCATGCGCGGGAACGCCATGTCGGGTGCGCCGATCATGAGGGGCACGAACCAGTTGCCGAAGCCGCCGATCAGCGCCGGCATCACCATGAAGAACACCATGATGAGGCCGTGTCCGGTGACGAACACGTTGTAGGTCGCCGGGTTCGAGAAGTACTGCAGCCCCGGCTGCTCCATCTCCATCCGGATGCCGAAGGAGAGGAACGCGCCGATCATGCCGGCGCAGAAGGCGAAGAGCAGGTAGAGGGTGCCGATGTCCTTGTGGTTCGTCGAGAGGAACCACCGGGCGAAGAACGACGGCTTGTGGTCGTGGACCTCGTGGGCCTCGGCATGGGCTGCGGCTGTAGCCATGGATTCGGGTGCCTTGTGGATCTGACGGGTTCTGTTCGGTCAGCCGGGGCTCAGCGCGCCTCGGCGAGGCTCGTGCCGGTGTCGATGCGGGCGTACTTGGTCTTCGCTTCCTTCAGCCAGTCGGCATAGGCCTGCTCGCTGACCACGCGGACGACGATCGGCATGTAGGCGTGGCGCTGGCCGCAGAGTTCCGAGCACTGGCCGTGGAAGGTGCCTTCCTTGTCGGCCCGGAACCACATCTGGTTCAGGCGGCCCGGCACGGCGTCGATCTTGAAGCCGAAGGCCGGCATCGCCCAGGAATGCAGCACGTCGGCCGCGGTGACCTGGATCTTCACGATCTTGCCCAGCGGCACGACCATCTCGTTGTCGGTCTGGAGCAGGCGGGGCTGCTTATCCTCGTCGATGTTGGCATCGAAGGTGAACCCGCCGCCGGCCTCGGTCTGCGGGTACTCGTAGGACCAGTACCAGGCATGGCCGATGACCTTCACGATCATGTCGGCCTTCGGATCTGCGAGCTGCGTGCGCAGCAGACGGAAGGACGGGATCGCGACGGCGACCAGGATCAGCACCGGAACGATGGTCCAAGCGATCTCGATGGCGGTGTTGTGCGTGGTGCGCGAGGGGGTCGGGTTGGTCTTCTCGTTGAAGCGGAAGACGCACCACAGGATCAGCCCGAGCACGAAGACCGAGATGGCGAGCGAGAGCCAGTGGAGGCCGATCTCGAAGCCCAGGATGTCGCGGGCATTCTCGGTGACCGGGATCTGCCGGCTCATTTCCCACGGCACCGGCTGTCCGAAGCCGCCGGCGAGCGCACCGGATGTCGAAGTGAGCAATGCGCCGAGGGCGGCGAGGCTCCAGGGTGATCGGGTGATCGTCCGCACCGTCCGCATCTGCCTCTCGTTGCTCCCCGTGCGATTTGCTTGCCCGTCGGCCTTTCCCGTCTTGACTGAGCGCGGGATGGTGCCGACGTGACGGACCGCCAGTTGTGTTACCCGGCATGTATCCGATCGCGGCTTCAGATCACAAGGACGTTCGAGGTGCAACCGCACAAGCGTCGCAGCGGGTTGATTCAGGCTGATTCAGGTGTCGATGCGACCTTGCCTCGACCTTTCGTCGCCTTCGATTCTGTTCCGCTGCTCCGGAGACGTCGCGGCGGCACGATTGGACGCTGTCGGAGCATGGGATGTTGATGAAACCCGAGGATCGACCGGCCGGGCTCCCGCCTCGCTCAGTCCGAGCCCCGATGCAGGTCGTGGCCTATACGGGCTCGGAACCGCAGCCGGGCACGCGGGCTCTGGCCGTCGAGTCGCCGGTCAATCTGGTCTACGGCAGCGTCCCGCACGCCGTGATGATGGCGACGCCCGCCGATCTCGAGGATTTCGCCTACGGTTTCAGCCTCACGGAAGGGATCATCGAATCCCCCGACGAGATCCGCGCGACGCGGGTCGAGGCTGGCGCGGATGGCTTGCGCCTCCATGTCGAGCTGGCCCCGGGGCGCCTGCGGGAGCACCTGGCGCGCAAGCGCGCGATCAGCGGTCGCACCGGCTGCGGCGTCTGCGGCATCGAGGATCTGGCGGAACTGCCCCGGGCCGAGATGCGGGACGCGCCGGACGTCCGGGTCGCCCTCCCGGCCATTGCCAGGGCGCTGGAGGGCCTCGACGCCGCGCAGGTGTTGGGCGCCGAAACGCGGGCCGTTCACGCCGCCGCCTGGGCCCGGCTCGACGGCACGCTGGTCGCGGCGCGCGAGGATGTCGGCCGGCACAATGCCCTGGACAAGCTGATCGGCGCGCTGATGCGGGTGGGCACCGACACGGCAGACGGGTTCCTAGTGATCACCAGCCGCTGCTCGTTCGAGATGGTCGAGAAGGCTGCGCGGCTCGGCGCCGCCGTGATCGTGGCGATCTCGGCTCCGACCTCCCTCGCTTTGGAGCGCGCCAGGGCACACGGGATCACGCTTTGCGCCATCGCGCGCTCGGACACGCTGACCGTCTTCACCGGGGCCGAACGGCTGGTCCCCGGCGTCTGACGTTACTACTGCGCCGCCGGCTCCTTCTCGGAGGGACCGGGGACGATGGTGGCCCCGCCGATGATTCGCACCGGCTTCTTGTCCGGCGGCGGATCCTTCCAATCCTGCGCCGCAGGCTTGGCCGCCTCGGCGACGCCGCCCGTCGCGGGCTTGGCCGGCGTGGGATTCGCGGGCGCAGGGCTGGCCGCCGGAGTCTTGTCGATGGCGGCCGACTTGGTGTCCGGCTTAGGCTCGGCGGCGGGATCCGCCTTGGCAGCCTCGGCGGGGGCGACCTTCGGGGCAGGGGCCTCGGGGACCGTGCGAAGCGCCGGCTTCAGCTCCGGCTGGCGGCCGGGCTGGGCCGCGCGGGCGACCTTGCGCGGCGCTTCGGGGCGGGGACGGATATCGGGATTGACGCCGTCGGGATTGATACCCGGGCGCAGGGCCTCGGGAGCCGGACGGCGTTGCGGCCGCATCGCCGGGCCTGGCACGTCGTCGGGCGTCGCCGGCCGCAGGATGCGACGCGGCGCGGCATCCTCCTCGGTCCAGCCGAAGCCGGGGCCGGGTCGCTCCAGCCGGGCATAGGTCTCCGGCGCGCCGATCCGCTGGCGCCCGACGATCGCGCCCGCGGCCGGATCGACGAAGAGCCGGACCGGGACGCCGGTCGGGCTGACGGCGTCCACCACGTAGACGCGCCCGTCGAAGCGCGGGCGGCTCAAGCCGCTGAAGCCGCGATCGGCCAGACGCCACGCGATGATCCGCGGCGGCAGGATGTCGTCCTCGAAGGCGAATTGCGCGCTGGCGCCGCGGCAGAGACCCAGCATCGCTCCACCGGACAGCAGCACGGCGCAGAGCGCACGCGTGGTCGCGCGCCGTGCCCGGCCGGCCATTCTGTTCTCGATCATCACTCTGGTGCGTTCCCGTCTTGGAGACCCGGCAGAGTATCCGGTTCCGGCATGGTCCGGGCCGGTTTGCCCAGACCTCGACCATGCCGGCGAGGTCGTTGCCCCGCATGCCGCTTGTGCTCGGCGAGAACCCGTAGACTGGGTGATTCGGGCGAGATTGCGGAAGAGACTGGTGAACGGCGGTTTAAGCCAAGTCGCCGATGCCGCGCCCGCGTCCTCGCGCGATCCCTTGCTGAAACGGTTTCAATCTGCCAATTTCGCAACTTAGGACAGTAGAACTGTCCCATCGGCCGTGCATGCCGACCGTCTCCGTCTCGCGCACAAGCGGGAAATCCGGCAGACGGTCTCGAGCGCGCCAGCGCGCCGCTCCCCGGAGCGGTCCGGGTTCTCGATGAACGCAGGTCGACGGACGTGCCCTCCCGGGGACCGGCCGGACCGCCTGCGGCATCGGGTCGGGGCGCCGGGCGGCGACGGCTCGCGGGCATGAAACATGCTGGCGGGTTGATCGGCAGCGGACGGGATCGAGGGAAGGACGAGACGAAGCATGGCCCAGCGCGGACCCGCCGACGAGTTTGCTGCTTCCGAGTTCCAGGCTGTCGCTCCGCGCGGCGGCGCGATGCCGCTCACGGTGCGCGACCCCGCCCTGCCCAAAGCCCAGGGCGCCTACGATCCGGCCAACGAGCGCGATGCCTGCGGCGTCGGCTTCATCGCCGACATGCATGACCGCCGCACCCATGCCATCGTCCAGCAGGGCCTGAAGATCCTCGAGAATCTCGACCATCGCGGGGCGGTGGGCGCGGATCCGAAGATGGGCGACGGCTGCGGCATCCTCACACAGATCCCGCACGGCTTCTTCGCGGATGAATGCTCGCGCCTCGGCTTCGAGCTGCCGCCGGCCGGCCAATACGCGATCGGTCAGTTCTTCATGCCCAAGGCCGAGGAGCCCCGGGCGATCATCCAGGGAATCATCGAGGCGGCCCTGGCCGACGAGGGCCTGCCGCTGCTCGGCTGGCGCGACGTGCCGGTCGATCCCGAGGATCTCGGCGTGGCCGTGAAGGCCACCGAGCCGCATCACCGCCAGGTGTTCATCGGCCGTCCCGGCTCGGTCTCCGACCAGGACGTGTTCGAGCGGCGCGTCTTCGTCGCCCGCAAGGTGATCTCCAACAAGGTCTATGCCCTCGACGACCCGCGGGTGAAGGAGTTCTACCCGGTCTCCGTCTCGACCCGGACCATCGTCTACAAGGGCATGGTTCTGGTCACGCAGATCGGCGACTACTTCCTCGACCTGAAGGACGAGCGATTCGTCTCGGCGATCGCCCTGGTTCACCAGCGCTTCGCCACCAACACGTTCCCGACCTGGCGGCTGTCGCACCCCTACCGGATGGTCGCGCATAACGGCGAGATCAACACGCTGCGCGGCAACGTCAACTGGATGGCGGCCCGCCAGGCCAGCGTCGACTCGGACCTGTTCGGCAACGACATCTCGAAGCTCTGGCCGATCTCCTACGAGGGCCAGTCCGACACCGCCTGCTTCGACAACGCCCTCGAATTCCTCGTGCAGGGCGGCTACCCGCTCGCGCATGCCATGATGATGCTGATCCCGGAGGCCTGGGCCGGCAATCCGCTCATGAGCGAGGAGCGGCGCGCCTTCTACGAGTACCATGCCGCCCTGATGGAGCCGTGGGACGGCCCGGCCGCCGTGGCCTTCACGGATGGCCGCCAGATCGGCGCTACCCTCGACCGCAACGGCCTGCGCCCGGCCCGCTACATCGTCACCGATGACGGGCTCGTCGTGCTCGCCTCCGAGATGGGCACGCTGCCGATCCCGGACGAGAAGATCGTCCAGTCCTGGCGCCTGCAGCCCGGCCGGATGCTGCTGATCGACCTTCAGAAGGGCCGGATCGTCTCCGACGAGGAGATCAAGGGCGAGCTCGCGGCCGCGCACCCCTATGCCGACTGGGTCAAGAACACCCAGATCGTGCTGGAGGACCTGAAGCCCGTCGTGGCGCGGGAATCGCGCTCGGACGTGAGCCTGCTCGATCGCCAGCAGGCCTTCGGCTACACCCAGGAAGACCTGAAGCTGCTGATGCAGCCCATGGCCGTGACCGGCCAGGAGGCGGTCGGCTCGATGGGGACGGATACGCCGCTCTCGGCGCTCTCCGAGAAGTCGAAGCTGCTCTACACCTACTTCAAGCAGAACTTCGCGCAGGTCACCAACCCGCCGATCGACCCGATCCGGGAAGAGGCGGTGATGAGCCTCGTCTCGTTCATCGGGCCGCGGCCGAACCTGCTCGACATGGAGGGCGCGTCCCGGCGCAAGCGCCTGGAGGTCCGCCAGCCGATCCTGACTAACGGCGACCTGGAGAAGATCCGCTCGATCGGCCATTTCGAGGACCGGTTCGACACCAAGACCCTGGACATGACCTACCCGGCCGAGATGGGCGCGCAGGCCATGGACGGCGCGCTCGACAGGCTCTGCGACCGGGCCGAGGCGGCGGTGCGCGGCGGCTACAACATCATCGTGCTGACCGACCGCGCGGTCGGGCCGGACCGGATCCCGATCCCGGCGCTGCTGGCCACGGCGTCCGTGCACAACTACCTGATCCGCAAGGGCCTTCGCACCTCGGTCGGCCTCGTGGCCGAATCCGGTGAACCGCGCGAGGTGCACCATTTCGCGTGCCTGGCCGGCTACGGCGCCGAGGCGATCAATCCCTATCTCGCCTTCGAGACCCTGCTGGCGATGAAGGACGAGTTCCCGCCGGACCTCGCCGACGACGAGATCATCTACCGCTACATCAAGGCGATCGATAAGGGCCTGCTCAAGGTCATGTCGAAGATGGGCATCTCGACCTACCAGTCCTATTGCGGCGCGCAGATCTTCGACGCGGTCGGCCTGAACTCGACCTTCGTGGGCCGGGACTTCTTCGGCACGGCGACCACCATCGAGGGCGTCGGCATGGCCGAGGTCGCCGAGGAGACCGTCAGCCGTCACCGCGACGCCTTCGGCGACGCGCCGATCTACCGCAACGCCCTCGATGTCGGCGGCGAATACGCCTACCGGCTGCGCGGCGAGGCCCATACCTGGACGCCCGACACGGTCGCGACGCTCCAGCACGCGGTGCGCCTCAACGTGCCCGAGCGCTATCGCGAATACGCCGCGCTGGTGAACCGGCAGGAGAACCAGCTCAAGACTCTGCGCGGCCTGTTCCGCCTGAGGTCGGCGGCCGAGCTCGGCCGCGAGCCGGTGCCGCTGGACTCGGTCGAGCCGGCTTCCGAGATCGTCAAGCGCTTCGCCACGGGCGCGATGTCGTACGGATCCATTTCGAAGGAAGCGCACGAGACGCTCGCCATCGCGCTGAATTCCTTCGGCGGACGCTCGAATTCCGGCGAAGGCGGCGAAGAGGTCGAGCGGTTCAAGCCGCTCCCGGACGGGCGCTCGCGCCGGTCCGCGATCAAGCAGGTCGCCTCGGGCCGCTTCGGCGTCACGACGGAATACCTCGTCAATTCCGACATGATGCAGATCAAGGTCGCGCAGGGCGCCAAGCCCGGCGAGGGCGGCCAGCTGCCCGGCCACAAGGTCGACGCCAAGATCGCCAAGGTCCGCTACGCCACCCCGGGCGTCGGCCTGATCTCGCCGCCGCCGCATCACGACATCTACTCGATCGAGGATCTGGCCCAGCTGATCTTCGACCTGAAGAACGTGAACCCGTCCGCGGACGTGTCGGTAAAGCTCGTCTCCGAAGTCGGCGTCGGCACGGTGGCGGCCGGCGTCGCCAAGGCGCGGGCCGATCACATCACGATCTCGGGCTATGACGGCGGCACCGGCGCCGCCCCGCTCACCTCGCTCAAGCACGCGGGCGGCCCCTGGGAGACCGGCTTGGCCGAAACCCAGCAAACGCTGGTGCTCAATGGCCTGCGCGGCCGCGTCGCCCTACAGGCCGATGGCGGCATCCGCACCGGGCGGGACGTGATCATCGCGGCCCTGCTCGGCGCCGACCAGATGGGCTTCTCGACCGCGCCGCTGATCGCGGCCGGCTGCATCATGATGCGCAAGTGCCACCTGAACACCTGCCCGGTGGGGGTCGCCACGCAGGATCCGGTCCTGCGCAAGCGCTTCAAGGGCACGCCCGAGCACGTGGTGAACTACTTCTTCTTCGTGGCGGAGGAAGTGCGCGAGATCCTGGCGTCCCTCGGCTTCACCAAGCTGGAGGAGGCTGTCGGCCGCTCCGACGTGCTCGACAAGGTCGAGGCCATCGCCCACTGGAAGGCGCGCGGGCTCGACTTCACCAAGCTGTTCCACCGCCCGAAGGTCGCCGACGGCATCGCCATCCGGCACGTGGAGAAGCAGCACCACCCGATCGACACGGTCCTTGACCGGCGCCTGATCGAGCGGGCCAAGCACGCCATCGAGACTGGCGAGCCGGTGGTCGTCACCGACACGATCCGCAACTCGGACCGGGCCGCCGGTGCGATGCTGTCCGGCATGGTCGCCAAGGCCCACGGCCACGAGGGGCTGCCCGACGACACCATCGTGGTGAAGCTGGCAGGCACCGCCGGCCAGAGCTTCGGCGCCTGGGTCGCCGCCGGCGTCACCATCGAGCTGACCGGCCACGGCAACGACTATGTCGGCAAGGGCTTGTCGGGCGGCAAGCTGATCATCCGGCCGAGCGACGCCCTGCGATCGCTGCCTGACCGGACCATCATGGTCGGCAACACCGTGCTGTACGGGGCCATCGCCGGCGAGTGCTACATCCGCGGCTCCGCGGGCGAGCGCTTCGCGGTGCGCAATTCCGGCGCGATCACCGTGGTCGAGGGCATGGGCGACCATGGCTGCGAGTACATGACCGGCGGCGTCGTGGTCTCGATCGGCGAGACCGGCCGCAACTTCGCGGCCGGTATGTCGGGCGGCATCGCCTATGTGCTGGACGAGGACGGCTCGTTCTCGGCCCGGTGCAACCTCTCGATGGTCGATCTCGAACCCGTCGAGGAGGAGGACGACCTGATGCGCCGCTTCCACCAGGACGGTGACCTGGAGACCAAGGGGCGCGTCGACATCCTGGCCGACATGTCCGGCCACGATGAGGAGCGCCTCAGTCAGCTCATCACCAACCATCTCAAATATACGGGCAGCCCGCGGGCCAAGCAGATCCTCGACGACTGGGCGAGCTTCCGCACCAAGTTCGTTAAGGTGATGCCGGTGGAATACCGCCGGGCGCTGCGCGAGATGGAGATGGCGCGGATGCCCGTGGCGGCGGAGTAAGCCTCTAATGATCGGCGCCCGCGCGATACGGGCGCCGATGGCGGAATGAAGGTCTTATAGGCGGCAGCATCGGTCGATCTGCGGGCCTCAAGGGTTGATCGATGGGCAAGATCACGGGTTTCCTCGAGTTCGACCGGCAGGAGCAGAAGTATCAGCTCGCGGCCGATCGCGTGCGGCACTTCCGCGAGTTCACCCTGCCGCTCGACGAGCACGACCTGACCAAGCAGGCGGCGCGCTGCATGGATTGCGGCATCCCGTTCTGCCACGGCCCGACCGGCTGCCCGGTCCACAACCAGATTCCGGACTGGAACGATCTGGTGTTCCAGTCGGACTGGGAGGAAGCCTCGCGCAATCTCCACTCGACCAACAATTTTCCGGAGTTTACCGGCCGCGTCTGCCCGGCGCCCTGCGAGGAGGCGTGCACGCTCAACCTCGAGAACCAGCCGGTCGCGATCAAGACGATCGAGCAGGCCATCGCTGACCGCGCCTGGAACATGGGCTGGATCAAGCCCGAAGCGGCCTCCGTGCGTACCGGCAAGCGCGTGGCGATCGTCGGTTCCGGGCCGGCCGGCCTCGCGGCGGCCCAGCAGCTCGCCCGGGTCGGCCACGACGTGCACGTGTTCGAGCGCGAGCCGAAGGCCGGCGGCCTGCTCCGCTACGGCATCCCCGACTTCAAGATGGAGAAGCGCCACATCGACCGCCGCGTGCGGCAGATGGAGGCCGAGGGCGTAGTGTTCCACTACAACCAGAACATCGGCGTGACGAAGCCGGTCGAAGAGCTGAAGGCCGAGTTCGACGCGGTGATGTTCTGCGGCGGCGCTGAGGATCCGCGCAACCCGCAGCTCCCCGGGCAGGAGCTGGAGGGCGTCCATTACGCGATGCCCTACCTGATCCAATCGAACCGCCGCGTCGCGGCCGAGCCGATGCGCGGCAACGGCGAGGTGCCGATCCTGGCCTCGGGCAAGAATGTCGTGGTGATCGGCGGAGGCGATACCGCCTCCGATTGCGTCGGCACCGCGTTCCGCCAGGGCGCCTTGTCGGTGACGCAGCTCGACATCCGCCCCCGCCCGCCCGAGCGCGAGGACAAGCTGACGGTGTGGCCGTACTGGCCGACCAAGATGCGCACCTCCTCCAGTCAGGCCGAAGGCGCCGAGCGCGAGTTCCAGGCGGCGACCCTGCGGCTCGACGGCAACAAGAAGGGCCGCCTGACCGGCGTGGTCTGCGCCCGGGTCGATGCCAAGCGGCAGCCGATCCCCGGCAGCGAGTTCATCCTTCCGGCCGATCTGGTGTTCATGGCGATCGGCTTCGCAGGGTCGGTCCAGAAGGGCCTCCTCGAGCAATCCGGCATCAGCGTGAGCAAGCGCGGAAACGTCGAGGCGAACGAGGAGGATTACCGCACCTCGGACGAGAAGATCTGGAGCGCGGGCGACATGCGCCGGGGCCAGTCCCTGGTGGTCTGGGCGATCCGCGAGGGCCGTCAGGCCGCCCGCGCCATCGACGAGACCCTGATGGGCGCCAGCGTCCTGCCGCGGTAGTTTTTTGCGAGGTCATCGGCGCGGGATCACGAGGCCCACGCCGGTCTTCTGCTTCAGCCGGGCGGCCAGCGGAAATCGTCGGCGCGGCCGGGCTGCGGCAGCGGTGCGGCCCCGCGGACCAGCGTCCGCTCGACGGTGCCGAGGTTGTCGCTGTCGCGCGGACGGCCGGTCAGCAACGTTCCACCGGGAGACACCTCGGTTCGACCGAGGGGCACCACGGGACCCGCCGCCGGCTTGACCGGCAGCGCCGGGACGCCCGGGGGCTCCGGCAGGCTCGGCAGCATCGCGGTGATCTGGCGATCGATCGTCGCGGTATCGGTGGGCTGCCCCGAACCGTCGAGGCTCGGTCCCGTCGTCGAGGGCGGCCCGGCCGGCGCGATGGTTGCGGTCGGCGGCTGATCGGTCAGCGCCGGCGTCGCCGTGCCCATCAGCCGCTTCAGCTCGACATCGGCGAAATGCGCCAGCTTACGATCGCCGGCCTTGGTGAAGTGCACGCCGTCCGCGGTGCGGAGCTTGGCGATCTGCCCTTCGGGATCCGGGCCCGAGGCCGCGTAGCGGTCGCGGTCATCGACGAAGCCGGGCCAGATATCGACATAGGTCGCGCCGGCCTTGGTCACGCTGTCTCGGACGATGTCGTTGAGGCTCGCGAGATCCCGGCTCAGGCTCTCGCTCTGCATCGGCGGGAGCCCGACCCAGACCAGCGGCACCTTGTGGTCGGCGAACACCTTCACCAGGGCGTCGATCCGCGCGCGGTACAGCGCCTTCCAGCGATCGGTGAGCGGATCGACGGTCTCGTCGCCTTCACGGATCGGCTGCCGATCGTTAGCCCCCAGCATGACCAGCGCGTAACGGACCTTCGGGTTCGCGCGGAGATAATCCTCGGCGCTCTTGGGCCAGTCGACCACGTCCTTGCGCACGAGGCCGCTGTCGCCCTTCGCGCGATCGACGACCGCGATGTCGGCATTGTCCTCGAAGATGTCCTCGAGCCCATGGGCGAGATGGTCGGCCAGCGAATCGCCGAACACCGCGATCTGCACGTTCGGCGCAGTCTTGGCGATGGTGGGCTTCGGCGGTGTCGGCGTTCGGGCTGGCCGCTCCCGACGCTTGATCGCGGGCGGGGGCCGCTGCGCATCGGCGGTTCCGTAATTGCTGCGCGGCCGGGGCGCCCGATAGGTGCGCTCCTGCGGGGGGGCGACCGGCTGCTGGGGCCGGTCCTCCCAGGGCCAGTAGAACTGGCGCGGTGCTTCCTGGGGCGGCGCGTAGCGGGGCTGGCGGGCGTAGGCGCCGTCGTCGCGATAATAGGCATCGCGCGGGCGTCGCCGCATCGGCGCTTCGGAATAGCCCCCGTTCCCGGGCGGTTGATAGCTGTCGCCCCATTGCGCCTGGACGGGCGTATTGCCGAGCATCGACAGGGCCGCCTGGCCCAGCAGGATGGCCAGCCCGAGGAGGGCCGGACGGGTCGTGCGACGCCAGACGGCGACTCTCATGCGTATCCCGCGACTTCAGGGCGACCGGAATGCCGGCCGGCAGGCGACACTATACGGGAGACCGGCTTGCACGTCTAAACCGGACTTCGGAGCTGGATTATCGTGCCGGGCCGTGCCCGTCCCGGACCTTGGCGAGCAGGGCCGGCGAGGCGTAGCCATCCGCCGGTAGCCCGGCGCCGATCTGGTAGCGCCGCACAGCTTCACGCAGCTTCGGGCCGGCCCGGCCGTCGGTCGGGCCATCGTAGAGGCCGGCTGCCGCGAGGCCGGATTGAAGCGCGCGCAGTCCCGCGCCGTCGAGGCGTGGGCCCGTGGGCCAGGGCGCTGCGAGGGCGGGTCCGCCGTCGAGACGGTCGGCGAGATGGCCCACGGCGAGGGCGTAGGAATCCGAGGTGTTGTACTGGCGGATCACCTCGAAATTGCCGGTGATCAGGAAGGCCGGCGCGCCCATGCCTCCGGGCAGGAACAGCGCGGCGTTTCCGCTTCCGGGCAATGGCTTTCCATCCGCCCGCCGGACACCCCGAGCCGCGAAACCGCTGAGGGGCCCCGAATAGGCGGCCAAGTCGAAATCTTCCGGCAGCCGCACCTCATAGCCCCAGGACAAAGCCGGATCCCAGCCCAGATCCTTGAGATAGGCCGCGATGGACGCGAGCGAGTCGGCGTCGCTGGTCCAGATGTCCCGGCGGCCGTCGCCGTCGAAATCGACTGCGTGGGCGAGGTAAGTGGAGGGCAAAAACTGCACCTGTCCCATGGCACCCGCCCAGCTTCCGCTCATCCGTTCGGGCGTGATGTCGCCGCGCTGGAGGATCGTCAGGGCGGACAGGAGTTCGTCGCGAAACAGCGTGCCGCGGTGCTTGGCCTCCGCCAGCGTCGCGAGCGCCCGGACGGTCGAGATGTTGCCGGCGCTCGCGCCGAAATCGGATTCGATTCCCCAGAACGCCAGCACGATCGGGGCCGGGACGCCGTACGTGTCCTCGATCGCCTTGAGCGTGGACGCCAGGGTGGCTGACCGGGCGCGTCCCCGGGTGATGCGACCCGCCGAGACGGCACCGACAAGATAGTCCCAGACCGGCCGCACGAATTCGCCCTGCTGGCGGATCCGGGCCAGGATTGTGGCATCGGGCGCCGTAATGCCACGGAAGGCCGCCGCGAAGGTCTGGACGGACACGCCGCGGGCTTCCGCCTCGGGGCGCAGGGACGCGATGAAGGCTTGAAAGGCATCGTTCGAGGCCGGCGCCTTTGCGGCCCGGGACATGCCCGGGACCAGAGACAGGGCGGCGGCAAGCAGCGCGCGGCGGGACGGCATCCCGTCAGATCCGATTGCGCGTACTGAGTTTATCCTCCCAGGCCAGTGCCTGGGCGACGATGGCGTCGAGGTCGTCGTGGCGCGGCTGCCAGCCCAGAAGCGACCGGATCCGCCCCGCCTCCGCCACGATCCGCGCCGGATCGCCCGCCCGGCGCGGGCACAGCCGCACGGCGAAGTCCCGCCCCGAGATCCGCTTGACCACCTCGATCACCTCCAGGACCGCGTAGCCCCGGCCGTAGCCGCAGTTCAGCGTCAGGCTCTCGCCGCCCCCGCGAAGGTGGTCCAGCGCTACCCGGTGC
Source organism: Methylobacterium sp. J-072 (assembly GCF_022829425.1). Taxonomy (NCBI): domain Bacteria; kingdom Pseudomonadati; phylum Pseudomonadota; class Alphaproteobacteria; order Hyphomicrobiales; family Methylobacteriaceae; genus Methylobacterium; species Methylobacterium sp. J-072. The sequence goes on from NZ_JAKSYK010000038.1 coordinate 44,976, forward strand.
GCATCGGCCAGGTCCGAGACCTGGATGTAGTCGCGCAGGCACGAACCGTCCGGGGTCGGGTAATCCGTGCCGTAGACGTCGAGCCGGTCGCGCTGCCCCAGCGCGGCTTGGGTCGCGACCTTGATCAAATGCGTGGCGTCCGGGGTCGACTGCCCGGAGCGTCCGGTCGGATCGGCGCCGGCGACGTTGAAGTAGCGCAGCACCACGTAAGTGAAGCCGTGCGCGGCGGCCGCGTCGGCGATCATCCACTCGCTCATCAGCTTGGAGCGGCCGTAGGGGTTGATCGGGTTGAGCGGCAAGTCCTCGGGCACCGGCACCACCTCGGGCTCGCCGTAGACGGCGGCCGTCGACGAGAAGATCACGTGACGCACGCCAGCACGCGTGGCGGCCTCGATCAGGGCGCGGGTTTTGACCGTATTAGCCAGGTAGTAGCCGAGCGGGTCGGCGACCGAGTCCGGCACGACGATCCGGGCGGCGAAATGGGCGAGCGCGTCGATGCGGTGCTGCAGGATGGTCTGGGTGACCAGCGCCTGGTCGGCGACGTCGCCGACGACGAGCTTGACGCCCTCGGGCACGGCCCAGTCGAAGCCGGTGGAGAGATCGTCCAGCACCACGATCTCGTCGTGGCCGGCATCCAGCAGCGCCAGAACCATGTGGCTGCCGATATACCCCGCCCCGCCCGTCACCAGAACCGCCATGTCATCCGCTCCGAAGCCGTTCCGATGATATCCGCCGGGGGTCTTGCCCGAACCGAATGCGGCCGGGCAAGGGGCCTGCCCGCCGCTTCATCGTGCGTTCAAACGCCGGGTGGGATTCCACTTGGTAACGGCCACTTCAGGTGGTCGGAGACGGTATATTTACGGTGCTCTGCCTCATACTAACGACGTAGAGGCCTTGCAAAGCATCGTGCTAAGCTATCTCACGGCTCGAACCATTGCCCATGCCGTTCCTTTCTGTTCCCGGGGTTGCCGCTTGATGAAACCGATCCGCAAGGCTGTCCTGCCCGTCGCGGGCCTGGGCACGCGATTCCTGCCCGCCACCAAGGCGGTCCCGAAGGAAATGCTCACGGTCGTGGACCGGCCGGTGGTGCAGCACGTCGTCGACGAGGCGCGTGAGGCCGGCATCGAGCACTTCATCTTCGTCACGGGTCGCGGCAAGGCGGTGATCGAGGACCATTTCGATATTGCGTACGAACTCGAACACACCCTTCAGGAGCGCGGGAAGACTGCCGCCTACGAGGAGCTGAAGCGCGATCTGCCGAAGGCCGGCCAGACCAGCTTCACCCGCCAGCAGGCCCCCCTCGGCCTCGGCCACGCGGTCTGGTGCGCCCGGGAGATCGTCGGCGACGAGCCGTTCGCGGTGCTGCTGCCGGACATGCTGAGCCGGGGCTGCATGCAGCAGATGCTCGCGACCTACGAGCGGCACGGCGGCAACATCATCGCGGTCGAAGAGGTCGCCCCGGAGGAGACGCACCAATACGGCATCGTCAGCGTCGGCGAGACCTATGGCCAGTCCTTCGAAATCACCGGCATGGTCGAGAAGCCCAAGCAGGGCACCGCGCCGTCGAACTTCATCATCTCCGGCCGCTACATCCTCCAGCCCGAGATCTTCGGGATCCTGGAGCACGGGAAGAAGGGCGCCGGCGGCGAGATCCAACTCACCGACGCCATGATCGACCTGATGGAAACGCAGGATTTCTTCGGCCTGCACTACGAAGGCCGGACCTACGACACCGGCTCGAAGATCGGCTTCCTCACGGCCAACCTCGCCTACGCGCTGGAGCGGCCGGACCTGGCGGGTCCGCTCAAGGCTGAGATCGCCAAGCTGCTGGCGCAGAGCTAGACCCTGTGCGCATGGCGCGGCCGAGCCATGCAATCATTGCGGAGGCCGACGCGATTTTGCCCTTGCTTCTTGTGCGGCGCACTTTAATTTGTGCGTTGCGAGATCGCGATGGCGTCGCGGTCCCGTAGCCCTTCTTGGGCGTTTCCTCCCTAGACTTCGGGCCGCTCCTTCGGGAGTGGCCTTTTTTCTTTCCGGGCTGTCGACAAGCGATGTCGAACGCTTGCGGTGCGAATCCTATTCGGCCGCCATCCGGCTGGGGGCGAGATCGCCGAGATCGGCCGCCACAGTGGCGATGACCGTCCGCAGCGCCTTCACGAGGGTCGGGAAATCCGCCGTCATCGCGAGGCTGGTTTCGTTCATGTAGAGCGCCCGGTTGACCTCGATCTGCAGGGCATGACGCCCGAGATTCGGTTCGCCGTAATGCTCGGTGATGAAGCCGCCCGCGTAAGGCTTGTTGCGCACCACGCGGAAACCCTGGGCGCGGAACGTGGCCTCGAACGCCTCGATCAGGCCGGGCGCGCAGGCCGTCCCGTAGCGGTCGCCCAGGACCATGTCGGCCTTGATCTCAGAATCACGCCCGAGGCTTGAGGACGGCATCGAGTGGCAATCGATCAGCACGCAATGGCCGTGCGTGCGCGCGGTGCGCTGAATCAGCCCGCGCAGCACCCGGTGGTAGGGCTTGTACAGGGCCTCGATCCGGGCAGTCGCCTCGCTGACCGGCAGGCGCTTGGCGTAGATCTCCTGGCCGTCGGCCACGACCCGCGGAACTGTGCCAAGCCCGCCTGCGACGCGCATCGACCTCGTGTTGGCGAAGGGCGGCAGCCGCCCGTCGAACATGCGCGGGTCGAGCTCGAACGGCTCGCGGTTCACGTCGAGGAAGGCCCGGGGAAAGTTGGCCCGGAGCAGCGGTGCGCCGAGCTCGACCACCGGGGCGAACAGGCGATCGACATGGGCGTCCTCGGACCGGCGCAGCGTCAGGGCATCCAGGCGCGAGGCCGCGATGAAATCCGGGGGGTAGACGGCGCCGGAATGGCCGGTATTGAAGACGAAGGGCAGGGTGTGCGTCGCCGGCTCGTCGACCGCGAAGGCCGGGGCAAAACCGAAGGCGTCGGGCTGTACCGTTTCGGGCGCGATCATTGGATGTGTGCAGGCCCCGGCGGTTGGGAAAACGCAGCGGACGCGCACTGTGGTATGCGAATGATCGCCTGTCCACTCTGGTGCCGACGGCCCACACGGCCGTTCATGAGACGCGCGGCGCCGGCCGCGGGCTCCAATCCTAACACCTTGTTTACCATCGCCTCCCTTTATGGGATCAACATTTCGACTCGAGGGCTCGGAAACGGCCGATGAAAATCCTGCTGGCGGAAGACGACAACGACATGCGCCGGTTCCTGGCCAAGGCGTTGCAGAACGCGGGCTACGACGTCCTGTCCTTCGACAACGGCCTCTCCGCCTACAACCGGCTGCGCGAAGAACCGTTCGAGCTGCTGCTGACCGATATCGTGATGCCCGAGATGGACGGGATCGAGCTGGCGCGGCGCGCCACCGAGCTCGACCCGGACATCAAGGTGATGTTCATCACCGGTTTCGCCGCGGTCGCGCTCAACCCGGATTCGAAGGCCCCGAAGGACGCCAAGGTCCTGTCGAAGCCGTTCCACCTGCGCGACCTCGTCAACGAGGTCGAGAAGCTGATGGCCGCCTGACAGGCCATCCGGCTGATCGGTTCTGTATTCGACATCGGCCCCGCCCCATGCGGGCCGGTGCGTCTGTGACCACGCGGGCATAGGTGTTTCGACGGGCGTGCTCCTATATGGTCGGAGTTCACGCGCGAGACGACGCCCGCCATGCAGCCGGTCACGATCTACACCACGGCCTGGTGCCCCTACTGCTCGGCGGCCAAGAGTCTGCTGAAGGAGAAGGGCGTCGCCTTCCAGGAGATCGACGTGGAGCGTGCGCAGGGCACGCGGGCCACGATGGTCGAGCGCGCCGGGGGGCGCACCAGCGTCCCGCAGATCTTCATCGGGGCGACCCATGTCGGCGGCTGCGACGATCTGTACGCCCTCGACCGTGCCGGCAAGCTCGATCCGCTGCTGACGGACAAGGCCGATGCCTGAGAGGCGCTTCACCGCCGCCTGCGTGCAGATGCGCTCGGGCCGCGACCCGGCGGCCAATTGCGACGCGGCGATTGCCGGCGTGCGCGAGGCTGCGAGCCGCGGCGCGCATTACGTCCAGACCCCTGAGATGACCTCCCTGGTCGAGCGCAGTCGCGAGCGGCTGTTCGCGCACGTCACCGTGGAAGACCAGGATGCGACCCTGGCCGGCCTGCGGCAGACCGCCCGGGATACCGGGGTGATGGTGCATATCGGCTCGATCGCGGTGCGGTCGGGCGATAAGATCGCCAACCGGGCCTACCTGATCGGGGTGGACGGCGCGATTCTCGGCTCCTACGACAAGCTGCACCTGTTCGATGTCGATCTGCCGAGCGGCGAGCGTTGGCGCGAATCGGCGACCTATACCGGCGGCGCCTGCGCGGTTGTGGCATCCACACCCTGGGCGATGCTCGGCCTGACGATCTGCTACGACATCCGCTTCCCGGCCCTGTACCGGGCCCTGGCCGAGGCGGGCGCCGAGATCCTCACCGCGCCGGCCTGCTTCACCCGCCAGACCGGCGAGGCGCATTGGCACATCCTCCAGCGGGCGCGGGCGATCGAGACCGGCGCCTTCGTGATCTCGGCGGCGCAGGGCGGCACCCACGAGGATGGGCGCGAGACCTACGGCCACTCGCTGATCGTCGATCCCTGGGGCCGGGTGCTCGCCGATGCCGGCGGGGCCGAGCCGGGGGTGATCCTGGCCGAGATCGACCTCGCCCAGGTCGCGGATGCGCGGGCGCGGATCCCGGCGCTGCAACATACGCGCGCGTTCACGGTCGAGCGCATCGGGCCTGAGGTTCAGGCCGCACAGTAAGCGACAGAATGATCCGGTACAGTCTCGTCTGCGAAGCCGCCCACGGCTTCGACAGCTGGTTTCCCTCTTCCGAATCCTACGATGCGCAGGCCGCGCGCGGTCTGGTGACCTGCCCGATCTGCGACAGCGCCAAAGTGACGAAGGCGCTCATGGCCCCGAGCGTCGCCCGCACCGATCGCAGGCAGCTTCCGGCGCCGGTGGCGCCCCAGGCCGACGCTCCGATGCCGATGATCGCCGAGCCCGAGCGGCAGGTACGCGCCATGCTGCGGGCGCTCCGCGAGCAGGTCATCGCCAATTCCGAGCATGTCGGGGCGCGCTTCCCCGAGGAGGCGCGCAAGATCCATTACGGCGAGGCCGAGGGTCGTCCGATCTACGGCGAGGCGAGCCCCGCCGAGGCCCGCGCCCTGATCGATGAGGGGATCGACGTCGCGCCGATCCCGATCATGCCCGACGACCGCAACTGATCGGGTTTTGCTTAGGGACGCACGGCGGCCGTGCCGGCGAGAGAGGCCAGCACGAACGCCACGACGGCGTTCCATCCGGCCAGCGAGATCCCCAGGACCCGCATCGCCGCCACCGAGCAATCGACCACCTTCGTGGTCTGAAGCTGGTTCAGGAAATCGCCGACCTGGCCCGGATTGGCGCCGGTCCCGCCGCCGCAATCGCTCGGCCCGGGCCAGAAACCCCATTCCGCACCCGCGTGGTAGACGCCGATCCCGGCACCATACAGCAGCCCCAGGGCCGCGAGACCCAGCGCCAGGCGCGCGAGCCGCTCCGGCGCGAACAGGGCCGCGAGCCCGAGCGGGACCGCGGCGTAGTAGGGCAGGCGCTCGGTGAGGCAGAGCTTACACGGCGCGTAGCCGTAGCCGTACTGGAGCACCAGGACGGCGCCCAGGATCAGGGCGGAAGCGAGGGCGAGCCAGAGGCCCGCTCTCTTGAGACGCAGCGCGGCCGCCATGTTCATCGCTACAGGATCACCTTGAACAGCAGGAAGCCGAGGACGACCACGGCGACCGAGATCGCCACGACCGCGTTGAGATGCCGGTCGAGCACGCCGCGGATCTGGACACCGTAGCGCCCGAGCAGCCCGGCCAGGATGAAGAACCGGGCCCCGCGGGTGACGATCGACAGAACCGTGAACCAGAACAGGCTGTAATGGGCGAAGCCCGACGTGATCGTGACAAGCTTGTAGGGGATGGGCGTCAGCCCCTTCAACAGGATCACCCAATGGCCGTAGCGGGCGTAGGAATCCTGGAAGGTCGCGGCCGAGTTCTGCAGCCCGTAGAGACGGATCAGCCATTCGCCGACGGAATCGAACAGCAGCGCCCCGATCGCGTAGCCGACCAGGCCCCCCAGCACCGACGCCACCGTGGCGATGGTCGCGTAGAGCCAGACCCGGTCCGGGCGGCTCACCGCCATCGGCACCAGCATCGCGTCCGGCGGGACCGGGAAGAACGAGCTCTCCGCGAAGGCGACGGCCCCGAGCACGTAGGGCGCGGAGGGCCTGCCGCTGAGCGCGAGGATCCACGCGTAGAGCCGCCGAAGCATACAACTTCCAGATCGTGAGGAAACAGCCGCCCTTTGAGCATAGGCGCTGCGCCCTGGCCAGTTCGACGGCGCCGGCAAAAAAACCTGCACGCACACCCTTGGCCTGGACGCCACACCTATGCGAAGAGCGCGACGCGCGCGGGTATGGCGGAATTGGTAGACGCGGGCGACTCAAAATCGCCAGCCGCAAGGCGTGGGGGTTCGATTCCCTCTACCCGCACCATCGTCTCAAATCAGCGAATTGCGGTTCGGCCTCATCGCGCCGGATCGCCGGCCCTGACCGGAGAGGCCCGGCCGATCGCCTGGAGCAGACGGTCACGCACGTGGACGACGCGGGGGTGACGCAGCGCGGCCTTGTTCCAGACGAGGTAGAGCCTGTTGTCCGGTCCCGGCTTCACGGTCGGCAACTCGACCAGGCGCCCCGTCGCCAGGGCATCGGCACAGAGATAATCCGGCAGGACGGTCCAGCCGGTCCCGGCTTCCGCCAGGCCGAGCAGGATGCGCAGATCCGGTGCGGTCGCGGCCGCCTGCATGTCGGGCCGCGTGCCGAAGACGTGCGCGAAATACGGTCGAATGAGCGGCTGGGTCTCGTCGTAGGCCAGGCTCGGTAGGGCGGAGAGGAAGTCCGCGGTCACACTTCGTCCCTTCGCCCGGGCTGCGAGGTCGGGCGCGGCCACCAGCATCTGCCGCTCGGTCTCGAGGTCTGCGAAGCCGTAACGCTGCGGATCCGGCGTGGAGGCGGTAACGGCGAGGTCGGCGTGGCCCCCGTCCAGCCCGGCATAGATCCGCTCGCGGTTGCCCGTCTGGATACGGAACCGCAGACCCTCCGCCACGAGCGGCATCAGCAGCGGCGCGAGGCGGGCGGAGAGATATTCGGCCGGCCCGATCAGATGCACCGTGCCGGTGATCCTATCCGAGCGGGCGCGCGCCGCGCCCATCGTCGCCTCGATGTGGTCGAGGCTTGCGGCAATGGCGTGGGCGAGGTCATCGGCCGCCGGGGTCGGCTTCACGCCCCGGGCCTGCCGCAGGAACAGCGGCTTTCCGAGCATCGCCTCCAGGGCGGACAGATGTCCGGAGGCGGCCGGCTGCGTCATGCCTAGGCGTTCGGCCGCCCGGGTCAACGAGCCGGCACGATAGATCTCCAGGAACGTGCGCAGGTGGAGGAAGTGGCTCATCAGGCCTACAGCCATAAGATTTCTGATGGCTGCCCACAAAAGGAACCATTTTAACCGCGGCGCAACGATCGACACGGTGTTCCTGGACTTGAGGACCCGCCGCATGACAGCCTTTACCTCCACCGCCACCCGAATGCCGCTCGTCGTCTACGTCTTCGCGCTGTCGGCCTTCGCACTCGGCTTCACCGAATTCGTCACCATCGGCCTGGTCTCCGCCATCGCGGCGGATTTGAAGGTCGATGTCAGCGCGATCGGGGCGGCCGTGGCCGCCTACGCGATCGGCGCGACCATCGGTGCGCCGATCCTGACGGCCCTGGCCGCGCCGCTCAGCCGCAAGCACCTGCTCGTCGCCGCGATGCTGGTCTTCACGCTGGGAAACGCCCTCGTCGGGCTATCGGCCGATCTGCCGTCCTTGCTCGCAGCCCGATTCGGATCGGGGCTGGGACACGGCGTCTTCCTCGCCGTCGCCTCCAGCGCCGCGACCCGACTGGTCGAGCCCGAGCGGGCCGGGAGCGCCGTCGCAGTGGTGTTCGGCGGCCTGACCGTGGCTCTGGCCTTCGGCGTACCGATCGGCACCTGGCTCGGAGGCCTCTGGACCTGGCAGGCGATCTTCATGGCGGTCGCGGCCTGCGGCGCGATCGGTCTCGTCGGTCTGCTGGCCCTGATGCCCGATGGCCGCGACGGCGGCCGTGCACGCGACGCCATCCACAACCTGACGGCGCTCCTCGATCACCGGCTGCTCGGCGCCGCGCTGATCACGGTACTGGCCTATACCGGCTCGTTCTGCCTGTTCTCCTACATCGCGCCGCTGCTCATTCAGGTCACGGGCATGGACGCATCGTGGGTCGGCGCGATGATGCTGGTCTATGGGGTCGCCGCCGCGATCGGCAACGTCGCCGGAGGACGGATGACCGACCGGCTCGGTCCCGACCGGGCGGTGCTGATCGTCCTGGTCGGCCTCACATTCATCCTCGCCGCCATGGGGTTCGCCGCGCGCTCGACGCCCGCCATGACCGTGCTGGTCGCGGCGCTCGGCGCCCTGACCTACGCCGCCGTCCCGGCTCTGCAGGCGCGGGTGATCGGCCTCGCCGAGCGCCGCGCCCCGGCCGCGTTGGCCTCGGCCGCCGGCCTCAACATCGCGGGGTTCAATGCGGGGATCGCGCTCGGCTCCCTGCTGGGAGGGGGTGTCGTCGACGCGTTCGGACTGACCGCGACGGCGATCGTCGGTGCGGGGGCCGCCGGGGTCGGCATCGCAGCCCTGATCATCCAGAACGGCGGCGAACGGCCGCGTATCCGACGGCCGGATTCCGCATGATGCGGGAGGCGTCGCCCGATCGAGATATCGGCTGCGTGATCCCGGTATCCGTACGATCTGCGAGCCGTCCCGGTTGAGGGCGGGCTCAAGCGCCGCAGTCGGGCTTCCCTGCCATCCGTCCGCCTGCCGCACTATGTCCACGCGATGCGCGACGCCACACGCCCGAGACGTTTCGACGATGCCGTGAATCGGCGCCACAGCGTCTCGATCCTCGACGCGGGTGCTTGGGCCTTGTCGCGGGGTTCGGCTGGCCGGACGCTCATGACCGAGCGATGAGGCGGCCGGCGTGATCCCGCCCATCGCCTTTCATCCGGCCTACGAATCGAGCCTGCCGGCCGGGCACCGCTTTCCGATGCGCAAATACGGCCTGCTCGCGGAGACCTTGGTCGCCAAGGGTCTGGCGCCCCTCGGCTTCGTCAAACCGGAGCTGGCGACCGCCGAAATCCTGACCCACGCGCACGATCCCGCCTATGTGGCGGCGGTGCTCGGCGTCGCTGTGCCCCGGGAGATCGAGCGGGCGATCGGCCTGCCGGTGGACGCCGCCCTAGTCCGCCGCTCGCGCGCCTCCGTCGGTGGGACGCTCCTCGCTGCCCGGCTCGCCCTGACCGAGGGACTGGCGGGCAGCGCAGCCGGGGGCAGCCACCACGCGCGGAGGCAGCAGGGCGCCGGCTTCTGCGTGCTGAACGACGTGGCCGTCGCCGCCCGCACTCTTCAGGCGGAGGGGGCGGTCCGGCGGGTGCTGGTGGTCGATTGCGACGTGCACCAGGGCGACGGCACGGCGGATTGCCTGGCCTTCGACCCGGATCTGTTCACGCTCTCGATCCATTGCGAGAACAACTATCCCGCCCAAAAGATCGCCGGGGATCTCGATATCGGCCTGCCGGACCGGCTCGACGATGCCGGCTATCTGGAGGTGCTGCGCGCCCGCCTGCCGCCGCTGCTCGACGTACTGGCTCCCGATCTCGTCTTCTACAATGCCGGTGTCGATCCGCACCGTGACGACCGGCTCGGCCGGCTCTGCCTCAGCGATGCCGGCCTGCTGGCCCGGGATCGGTTCGTCGTGGCCCAGGCGCGCGCGCGCCTCATCCCGCTCGTGGCGGTAATCGGCGGCGGCTACACGTCCGACGTGGAGGCCCTGGCGCTCCGGCACGCGCTGGTCTTCGAGGCTCTGGCTGCCGAGGCAGCGGAGGCCGCGCCGAGGTGAGGCGTGGATGCATCACGGTCCCGCGCATGGTTTCTGGAGACCGACACTGAAAGGTTTTGGGAAGGGTCGCGGCTGAAGATCGTGAGGTCACGGATCGATCAGCCGGCGCGCTGCACCTTGTCTGAACAGCTTCGCCCCAGGCTGATCTGCTCAAGATGCTGTGACGCCATTGGGAATCAGTCATGCTTGCGCGGACCTGGGAGGTTGTGAAGGCAACGATGGCGGTGGCGGCCTTGATTGCGGCCGCTCTCGTCTCGGCGGACAAGCTCGACCGGCAGAAAGCGCCGGCCCACGCCGCCGCGGCTCTGGCCGAGCCCGCCGCCACCGGGGCGATCACGCCCGGTTCGAGACCCTGACCGCGCCGCCCGCCATCGGCCGCCGATCCCATCGAAGCGCCGCCGCACATCGCGGCGCACCCGGTGTTGCGACAGAATAGGGCACTGGCCGAAGGGAAATTTCGGCCTGTCCCAACGTTCTCGCCCCACTTCGAGCCTTGGCCGTTCGGGCCGTCCACGCTCCCGCCTAAGGATCCGGTACCATGAAATCCGCTTCGTTCGCTCTGCTCGCCCTGATCGTCGGCGCGGCGCCGGCGCTGGCGGAATCCCGGGCCGACCGTGCCGCCTGCACGCCGGACGTGATGCGCCTCTGCGCCTCCCAGATCCCGAACGTGGCCGCGATCACGGTCTGCCTGCGCCAGCAGCGGCCGAACCTCAGCCCCGGCTGCCGCGCGGTGATAGACCAGTCCGACCGCCCGGTGCGGACCGTCTCGAACCGGCCCTGAGACCCGGCGTCACCAGCCGTTGATACGCGGCCAGACCGCGCCGGTCAGCCGGCCGCCGGTGATGACATGATAGCGGTCGTGCTGGGCGCCGGTGGCGCAGGCGTGGTTCGGCAGGATTCGCAGGCGTGATCCGATCGGAAGGTCCGGGAGGGAAGCGGATGAGCCCGGCCGCAGGGCCAGGATGCCATGTTCCTGGTTCGCGTCCCGCACGATCAAGTCCGGATAGGGTTGGCCGGCCAAGTCGCACGCGATGCCGTAGCCCTGATCGACCGCCTGCCGCGCCGTGCCGCGGTCGCGCGACAGCGCCATCCAGCCGGCATCCGTGATGATCCAGCCCTTGTCTCGCTGGTGGCCGATCACGGTGGTCAGGACGGTGAGAGCAATGTCGTCGATCCCGCAGGAGCCGACACCGGCCTGAAACAGGTCGCCGATCATGAACACGCCGGCCCGGACCTCGGTGATGCCATCGAGGTTCTCCGCGTAGCGCGCCGTCGGGGTCGAGCCGACGCTGATCACCGGGCAGGGCAGGCCCGCCTCGCTCAGGATTGCCGCGGCTGCCAAGGCGGCCTGTCGCTCGGCTTCCGCCGCCGCCTTCAGGGCCGCCGGATCGCTCAGCCCGTAGCTGTCGCCAGCGTGCAGCATCACGCCCCGCAGGCTCGCGCCGTCTGCCAGCACCCGGCCGATCGCCGTGAGTGTATCCGCGTCGCGGGGGTTTACGCCGGAGCGATGCCCATCGGCATCAACCTCGATCAGCACCGGCAGCGGATCGCCGTGGCCGCGGCCCCAGGCCGCCACCGCTTCGGCCTGCTCGACCGAATCGAGAACGATCGCCAGATCCACGCCCCAGCGCCGCCGGATTGCCCCGACCCGGTCGAGCTTCTGCGGCGCGATTCCCACGGCGTAGATCAGGTGGCGGACGCCGCCCTCAGCGAAGTACTCCGCCTCCTTCAGGGTCGAGACGGTGGCCGGGCCGGACGGGCTCGCCATGGCGATGCGGGAGACATCCAGGGATTTGGCAGTCTTCAGGTGCGGTCGCAGCGCCACGCCCAGTCGGTCGAGCCGCGCTCGCATCCCTGCGACGTTGGCCGTCAGCTTGTCCGAATCCAGAAGCAGGCAGGGCGTCTCCAGATCGCCGAAGCCGTCCGCCCGCCCGATGCGCCCGTCCGTCATTCGCCCGCTCCCGTGCTCTCCGCCCCGGGCGCTTCTAGACAGGGCGGGAGGAGCCGTCACGGCAGCTTTGCGCTCATGCAGATCCCCCGATCGCCGCGATGAAGGCTGCCGCGTCCCGGGCGACATCGGCCGCCGGCTTGCCGGGACGGTAGAGATTCGAGCCGAGCCCGAAGCCCACGGCGCCCGCCTGTCGCCAGGTGGAAACGCTGTCCGGCGTGACGCCGCCGACGGCGAGCACACGGGCGCTGGACGGGAAGACCGCCCGGTGGGCTTTAAGCGCCGCCGGGGTGGCGATATCGGCGGGGAAGAGTTTCAGGGCGGTCGCGCCAGCCGCGAGAGCCGCGAACGCCTCGCTGGGCGTATGATAGCCGGGCAGCGACACGAGGCCGGCGGCGACGGTGGCGCGGATCACGGCCGCATCCGTGTTGGGCGAGACGATCAGGGTCCCGCCCGCCGCGGCGACGTCCGTGACCTGCGCCGGCGTCAGCACCGTGCCGGCGCCGACCAGCGCGCGCCCGGCGAAGCGTTCGGCCAGCAGCTCGATGCTCCTGAGCGGCTCTGGTGAGTTGAGTGGCACCTCGATCAGCGTGAACCCGGCCTCGACCAGCGCGTCGCCGATCGCCGGCGCCTCGTCCGGCGTGAGCCCGCGCAGGATCGCCACCAGGGGGCAGGCCGCGAAGGCCACTTCGAATCGGTCGAGGATCGTCATGCCCGCACTCTCCAGATGGCGTGGATGCCGGCCGTCGTGGACCCGTCCGGAACCGTCAGGGCATGGCCGCCGGCTTCCGTGATCGCAACGGCGTAGAGTGCGGCCAGCGTGCCGCCGCCCAGCAGGTGGACCGGGCGTTCGCCGAGATCGGGGCGCGTGCCGACATCCGCGCCGATCATGAGGCCGCTGGCATAGGCGGCGGCCTCGGCGGGAGCCAACCTGTCGAGCAGCACCCCGGCCCGGACCTCGAACAGGGACGCGGCGAGGTTGCGCGCCTCGCGCCCGCGGCGCAGGCCATCGCGGAACGCGTCGCCGTCCGCCACCGCGCCGTCCAGCATGCCGGCCAGGATCCCGTGGCTGCGGACCAGGGCGAAAAGCTCGCCGGTCATGACAGTGGTGAAATCGGTGATCGCGCCGTCCACCGTGTCGATCCACTTGTTGTGCGTGCCGGGCTGACAGAACAAAGCCGTCGGCGGCGCCGCGCCGGTGCTGATCGCACCGAGCACCTGCACCTCCTCACCCCGCATCACGTCCGGACGCGGGCCGCTGCGGAGGGCGACGCCCGGGATGATCCGCACGTCGGGCGCCACGTCGAGGCTGGCCGCGGCGAGATCCTGCAGCGTCGCGGGCGCGTCGATATACGGGGCTTCGCGCCAGCCGCGCGTCGAGCCGACCATGCCCGCCGCGACCACGATCTGCGCGCCGAGGCGCGCCCGCAGCCGCGCGATCTCGCCGGGATAGTCGCCCGGCGACAGCGCGAGGACGCCGCGATCGTCTTGAAGGGTGTCGATGACGTCGCCATCCGCCGACATCGCGTAGGCGCGCCGGTTGGTGGTGCCCCAGTCGACGGCAATGTAGGCCGCTCGACCGACCATGCGCACCCTCCCGATCTGTAATTTGTCTGAGTTATAGGCTCGGCCTTGAGACGGTCAAGCAGGTCGCCCAGCCGGTCCGCTCCGGAAAGCAGGCGGCCCGACCCCTGTTGGGGTCACTCGTGTGGATCCGGCGTGATGCCCGACCCGGGTCGGAAAAGCGTCAACATATCATGAGCCGGGGATTGTCCCGCCGCGGCGAGCGTTTGCGATGGACTGTTCACGACCGGATCGGCGATATGGTCGTCAATAAATCATACGCGGGAGGGACGCGCTTGGCACGGGACGTGATCCTGGCGACCGACGGCTTGACGATGGAATTCAAAGGATTCCGGGCCGTCAACGGCGTCAAGCTGGAAGTCGAGCGCGGGACGATCCATGCGCTGATCGGCCCGAACGGCGCCGGCAAGACGACCTGTTTCAATCTGCTGACGAAGTTCCTCATCCCGACCGCCGGCACCATCCGGTACAAGGATCGCGACATCACCGGGATGCGGGCGGCCGACGTGGCGCGGCTCGGCCTGGTGCGGTCCTTCCAGATCTCGGCGGTGTTCCCGCACCTGACGGTGACCGAGAACGTGCGGATCGCGCTCCAGCGCCGGCTCCGGGGCGATTCCTTCGATTTCTGGCGGCCCGAGAAGGTGCTGCGGGCGCTGGACGGCGAGGCCCTGGCGCTCGTCGAGGCGGTCGGCCTGTCCGAGTTCGCCGATTCGCTCGCGGTCGAGCTGTCCTATGGCCGCAAGCGCGCCCTGGAGATCGCCACGACCCTGGCGCTCGATCCCGAGATGCTGCTCCTCGACGAGCCGATGGCCGGCATGGGCCACGAGGACGTGGATCGGACGGCGCAACTGATCCGCCGGGTCTCGAAGGACCGGACCATCCTGATGGTCGAGCACAACCTTTCGGTGGTGGCGTCGCTGTCCGATCGCATCACCGTGCTGGCCCGCGGCCAGGTCCTGGCCGAGGGCGATTACGCCACCGTCTCGAAGGATTCGCGGGTGATCGAGGCCTATATCGGGGCGGGACATGCGTGAGGCGGCCCTGAAGACTCCCGTGCCGGCCGCGGCGACGGATGCGCTCCTCACCGTGCGCGGGCTGGAGGGCTGGTACGGCGAGAGCCACGTCCTCCACGGCATCGATCTCGATGTCCGGGCCGGCGAGGTGATCACGCTGCTCGGCCGCAACGGCGCCGGCAAGACCACGACGCTCCGGGCGATCATCGGCATCCTGGGCAAGCGGGCCGGCTCGATCGTCTATGACGGCGTCGAGACCATCCGGATGGCGTCGCGCAACATCGCCCGGCTCGGCCTTGGCTACGTCCCGGAGGAGCGCGGCATCTTCGCGAGCCTCACGGTCCACGAGAACCTGATGCTGCCGCCCCGGGTGAAGCCCGGCGGGATGACGGTGGCGGAGATCCACACCCTGTTCCCGAACCTAAAGGAACGCGCGGGCAGCCAGGGCACCAAGCTCTCGGGCGGCGAGCAGCAGATGCTCGCCATCGGCCGGATCCTGCGGACCGGCGCCAAGCTGATCCTGCTGGACGAGCCCACGGAAGGTCTCGCCCCGGTCATCGTCCAGCAGATCGGCCGGACGATCCAGCAGTTGAAGTCTCAGGGCTACACCATCGTTCTGGTCGAGCAGAACTTCCGCTTCGCGCAGACTCTGGCCGACCGGCACTTCGTCATCGAGCAGGGCAGGGTGATCGACATGATCCCGAATGCCGAGCTTGACGCCAATATCGACAAGCTTCACGCCTATCTCGGCGTCTGAGGCGGACGACCAATACCTGCTAAGCGCCGGAAAACGGCGTCGGACACTCGGCAGGCGGTGATCCGCTGCGCCGCTGGAGGATAGGAAGACCATGTTCGGACGTCTCATCGGGTCCGTGTCCCTCGCCGCAATCGCCGGTGCCCTGATGATGGGCAGCGCGAGCGCGCAGACGAATGTGAAGATCGGCATCCTGGGCGACCGGTCCGGCGCCTATTCCGACATCAGCGGCGAAGGCTCGGTGGTCGCCGCGAAGCTGGCCGTGGAGGATTTCAAGCCGGCCGAGCACGGGCTGAAGGTCGAGATCGTCTCCGCCGATCACCAGAACAAGCCCGATGTCGGGGCCGGCATCGCCCGGCAATGGTACGACCGTGACGGCGTCGACATGATCACCGACGGCGTCACCTCGTCGGTCGCCCTGGCGATCAGCCAGGTGACCAAGGAGAAGAACAAGGTCTTCATCGATACCGGCGCCGGCACTGCCGACCTCACCGGCCCGCAATGCACGCCGAACACGATCCACTGGGTCTACGACACGGTGGCGCTCGCCAACGGCACCGGCGGCGCCATGGTCAAGCGCGGCGGCACCACCTGGTTCTTCCTCACCGCCGACTACGTGTTCGGCCAGACCCTGCAGCGCGACACCAGCGCGGTGATCAACAAGAATGGCGGCAAGGTCATCGGCTCGGTCAAGACGCCGTTCCCGACCTCGGACTTCTCCTCGTTCCTGCTCCAGGCCCAAGGGTCCGGCGCCAAGGTGATCGGGCTCGCCAATGCCGGCACCGACACGATCAATTCGATCAAGCAGGCCGGTGAGTTCGGCATCACCGAGGGCGGGCAGGCGCTGGCCGGCCTTCTGGTGTTCTCCTCGGACGTGCATTCCCTCGGCACCAAAGTCGCGCAGGGCCTCGTCCTGACCGAGCCGTTCTACTGGGACCTGAACGACCAGACCCGGGCCTTCTCCGACCGGTTCGCCAAGCAGATGAAGGGCAATTCCAAGCCCACCGCCAACCATGCCGGCGTCTATTCGGACGTGCTCCACTACCTCAAGGCGGTGGCCGAGACGAAGTCGACCGCCGACGGCGCCGCCACCGTCGCCAAGATGAAGTCCATGCCCACCGACGACCCGCTGTTCGGCAAGGGCACGATCCGCGCGGACGGGCGCAAGATCCACGACATGTACCTGTTCGAGGTCAAGAAGCCGTCCGAGTCGAAGGGCGAGTGGGATCTCTACACCAAGCTCGACACGATCCCCGGCGACCAGGTCTTTCGCCCGCTCAACGAAGGCAACTGCCCGCTGGTGAAGGGCTGAAGCTGTGGCACCGAGGACGGCCATGAGGGGACCGCGATGACCACGATCTTCGGCGTGCCGACCCAGGCGCTGTTCGGGCAATTGCTGCTCGGCCTGATCAACGGCTCGTTCTACGCGATCCTGTCGCTCGGGCTCGCGATCATCTTCGGGCTGTTGAACATCATCAACTTCGCCCACGGCGCGCTCTACATGATGGGCGCGTTCGTGGCCTGGATGCTGCTGACCTATGTCGGGCTCGGCTATTGGTGGGCGTTGGGCCTCGCCCCGCTGGTGGTGGGGGTGTTCGGGGTCGTGCTGGAGCGGGTGCTGATCGCCCGGCTGTACAAGCTCGACCACCTCTACGGCCTGCTCCTGACCTTCGGGCTGGCCCTGATCATCCAGGGCCTGTTCCGCAATCAGTACGGCGTCTCGGGCCTGCCCTACGCGATCCCGGCGGAGCTGTCGGGCGGTCAGCGCCTACCGTTCATGTTCCTGCCGAACTACCGGGCCTGGGTGGTGGTGGCCTCGCTCACCGTCTGCATCGCCACCTGGCTCGTCATCGAGAAGACCAAGCTCGGCGCCTATCTGCGCGCCGCCACCGAGAACCCGACCCTGGTCCAGGCCTTCGGGGTCAACGTGCCGTTGTTCCTGACCCTGACCTACGGGTTCGGCGTGGCGCTGGCTGGCTTCGCCGGCGTGCTCGCGGCGCCGATCTACTCGGTGAACCCGAACATGGGCGCCGACATCATCATCGTGGTCTTCGCCGTGGTGGTGATCGGCGGCATGGGCTCAATCATCGGCTCGGTGATCACCGGCTTCGCGCTGGGCCTGGTCGAGGGCCTGACCAAGGTGTTCTACCCCGAGGCCTCGGCCACGGTGATCTTCGTGATCATGGTGCTGGTGCTGCTCGTCAAACCCGCCGGCCTGTTCGGGCGCACGGCCTGAGAGAGATCAGAGGCTCGACCCCCATGGCCGACACCGCCGCCATCGACGTCGCCCCGATCGCCGCCGCGCTGCCGACGCGCCGCGACGACAAGGCGCTGCACCGGATGATCTTCGTCGGCATCGCGCTGCTGCTGATCGCGGCGCCGATGGTGCTTTATCCCGTCTACCTGATGAAGGTCCTGTGCTTCGCGCTGTTCGCGCTCGCCTTCAACCTGCTGCTGGGCTACGGCGGCCTGCTCTCGTTCGGCCACGCCGCGTATTTCGGCATGGCGAGCTATCTGTGCGCCTACACGGCCAAAAGCCTCGGTTTCACCCCGGAACTGGCGATCCTGGCGGGCACCGCCACGGCGGCTCTGTTCGGCCTGGTCTTCGGGTCGCTCGCGATCCGCCGCCAGGGCATCTACTTCTCGATGATCACCCTGGCGCTCGCCCAGATGGCGTTCTTCTTCTCGCTGCAGGCCAAGTTCACCGGCGGCGAGGACGGCATCCAGGCTGTGCCGCGTGGGTATCTGTTCGGCGTGTTCAGCCTTGCCGACGACCGGGCGATGTACGGCCTCGTCTGCGTGGTCTTCATGGCCGGGATGCTGCTGATCTACCGGATCATCCACTCGCCGTTCGGGCAGGTTCTGAAGGCGATCCGGGACAACGAGCCCCGGGCGATCTCGCTGGGCTACCGGGCCAACCAGTACAAGCTCGCGGTCTTCGTCCTCTCGGCGACGCTTGCCGGGCTCGCCGGCTCGACCAAGGCGATCGTGTTCCAGCTCGCCTCGCTCACCGACGTCCACTGGTCGATGTCGGGGGAGGTGGTGCTGATGACGCTGGTGGGCGGCATGGGCACGGTGTTCGGGCCGATCGTCGGCGCGCTGGTGATCGTCACCATGGAAACGTACCTGGCGCAGTTCGGCGCCTGGGTGACGATCATCCAGGGCTGCGTCTTCGTGCTCTGCGTGCTGCTGTTCCGGGAGGGTATCGTCGGCCTGATCGCCCGGATCATCCGTAAGCCGCTGTGAGATCCGCCGAGGCGGCCATCGTGCGATCGTTGACGGATCATTAACCACGACAGCTCAACCTGCAGTTCCCAGGCTGACAGGTTTACCCATGACGAAGACCCAGCCACTGAGCATCGACGATCCCGCGGTGGATTGCCCGATTCCGCCCGAAACCGTCGGCCAGTTGATCAAGGCCGACGCCGATACCGCCTCCTACATCCTCGATGGCATCCCGGAGGCGACCCGGGCGCGCCTCGCCGTCTGGCTGTATGGCCGCAGCCACACCCACGAGATCGGCGTGCGCGTCGCGGCCACCTGCGACGGCGCAATCCTGCGCCGCACAGCCGGCCTCGTCGGCAACGCCCTCTACGACGCGTCGCGCCGGCCCTACAAGGCGCCGAGCCACGGCGCCCGGCCGGCTGGCAACCGCGTCAGCCTCGGTGGCTCGGGCCGCCGCGCCTGAGCGCCGCGGCGGCGTGAGCCTCTAGGAGCGCCGCTCCCCCCGGGCTATCGTGGCCCTCGATGTCCACTCTCGCGCCCGTCATCCGCCGCCTGGACCCGATCCTCGTCGACCGCATCGCCGCGGGCGAGGTGGTGGAGCGTCCGGCCTCGGCCGTGAAGGAGCTGGTCGAGAACGCCATCGATGCCGGGGCCCGCACCATCGACGTGGTGGTGGAGAATGGCGGCCGCCGGCTGATCCGGGTGGTCGACGACGGCCGCGGCATGAGCCCGGAGGATCTGACGCTCTGCGTCGAGCGCCACGCCACCTCGAAGCTGCCGGGCGGCGACCTCTCGGCCATCGACACGCTGGGATTCCGCGGCGAGGCGCTGCCCTCGATCGGCGCCGTGTCGCGGCTCGCGATCACCACCCGCCCCGAGGGCGCCGAGGCCGGGGCAAGCCTCACCGTCGAGGCCGGCCTCAAGGGTCCGGTCCGCCCGGCCCCGGCTCAGCGCGGCACCCGGATCGAGGTGACCGAGCTGTTCGCCGCGACGCCGGCACGGCTGAAGTTCCTGAAATCCGACCGGGCCGAGAACGCCGCCATCGCCGAGACCCTGCGGCGGCTCGCCGTCGCCCAGCCCGGGATCCGCTTCACCCTGCGCGCCGATGCCGGCCAGCCGCTGCTGCTGCCGTCCGAGACCGGCCCTGAAGGGGAACTCCGCCGCCTCACCGCCGTGCTGGGCGCGGATTTCGCCGCCAACGCCCTGCCGGTGTCGCTGGCCCGCGAGGGGTTTTCGGTCACCGGCCATGTCGGCCTGCCGACCTATCACCGCGGGGCCGCGGGCTACATCCACCTCGTGGTCAACGGCCGCCCGGTGCGCGACCGGCTGCTCCTCGGCGCGGTGCGCGGCGCCTATGCCGACACCCTGGCCTCCGACCGCCACCCGGTGCTCGGGCTTTCCATCGCCTGCGATCCCGAACTGGTCGACGTCAACGTCCACCCGGCCAAGACCGAGGTCCGGTTCCGCGAGCCTGGTCTGGTGCGGGCGCTGATGGTGAGCGCGATCCACGACGCCCTGCGCCGGGGCGGCGCCCGCTCGGCCACCACCGGCGCCAGCCGGACCCTCGACGCCCTGCGCCCGGCCGGCCCAGCGCTCGCCACCCATACCGGTGCAGCCGCGCCGAGCCTGTTCCGATCGGCCCGGCCGAGCTTCTTCCCCGCGGGCACGCCCTCCGTGGCGGCCCCCTCGGGTTATCGCCGGCCGGAGAGCTGGCGGCCGGCGCCCGAACCCAATGGCGAGCATGCGGAGCCGGTCTTTGAAGAACCTCAAGGCTTCGGCGAGGCGGCCCAGGCCCTGTTCGAGCGCCCGGCGGATGACGCGGCGCCGCCCCAGGCGGATGTCCGTCCTTTGGCCGAGGCGGCCGAGGCCGTCGACCACCCCCTCGGCGCGGCCCGCGCCCAGATCCACGAGACCTACATCCTGGCCCAGACCAGGGACGGCCTGGTGATCGTCGATCAGCACGCCGCCCATGAGCGCCTGGTCTACGAGCGCATGAAGGCGGAGCGGGCCCGGGGCGGTATCGCCCGTCAGGGCCTGCTGATCCCCGACGTGGTCGAGATGAGCCCGGACGCGGCCGAGCGCCTCGTCGCCGCCGCTCCGGATCTCGACCGGCTCGGCCTCACCATCGAGGCCTTCGGGACCGGCGCCGTGCTGGTCCGCGAGGTGCCGGCCGCCCTGCTCGGCGCCTCGATCCGCGACCTCGTCACCGACATCCTCGACGCTCTGGAGGCGAGCGGCGACGAGGAGGGCGGCGCCCCCGCCACCGAGGGCGGCCCGCTGGGCCGGCGCCTCGACGCGGTGCTCTCGCGCATGAGCTGCCACGGCTCGGTCCGCGCCGGGCGGCGCCTGCGTCCGGAGGAGATGAACGCGCTGCTCCGCGAGATGGAGGCGACGCCCAATTCCGGCCAGTGCAACCACGGCCGCCCGACCTCGATCGAGTTGAAGCTCTCCGATATCGAGCGGCTGTTCGGCCGCCGGTGATGGGGCAGTGCGGCTGGCACGAGAGCGCGGCACCTTGAAACTACCGTGCCAATGGCATACCAAAAGCGCTGGGCTCGGAATGCCGTAACCTTTGAATTCCGTGATGACGGCGTCACGGGTGACGACGTCATCACGGTGAAGATGTCAACTCCGGTTGGGGCGCTTCACCTTATGGCCGAAGTCGCCCTTGAGGATGAGGGACGCAGGTTGCGGCTCTTCGGGGTCCACATGCATTCCGAGAGCGGCAGCGGCACGATCGGTCCGGCCAATCTCCGGCGGCTGGCGCGCTGGGCTGTCGAGGAGACCGGCTTCGATGAACTCATCGTTGAGGGAGCGGCTCGCACGTCTGGGGCCCGTCCGGGACATATCCCGCGTCACCTCCGGGTCCCCCGCGGTGATCTCCGTGACCCCGGCCGAGGGCGCGCAGCAGGTCCTGGCGGTCGCCGCGGCGCTCGCCCTGGCAAAGCGCGGGATTAGCCTCCTCCGGGCGAAGCGCGTCGTCGAGGAGGTTCTGTGCAGGGGCTACGCGGTTGTCGAGCTCCCTACCGTCGAGGATGCGGGCGTGCTGGCGGACGATCTCCGCCAAGCCGGATGCAAGGCCGCGGAGGTGAACCGCGGCGCGGTCGATGTCCGGGATCTTCGCGAACGCCTCGGGCTGACGCAGGAGCAGTTTGCCTTACGCTACGGACTCGACGTGTCAGCCATCCGCAACTGGGAGACCGGCCGACGCAAGCCCGATCCGGCAGCGCTCGGCTTTCTCCATATCATTGACCGGATGCCCGAAGAGGTCCGCTCGGCCCTGGAGAAACCGCTCGTCTCCGCCACTTCATAGCCGACGTCGCCTTCAGGCCGGATGCGACGCCAGCCTCCACCTGTCTCACGGTGCCGCCTTATGCGGCGTGCTTTTTCTCGACTGAAGACCCGATACCCCGCCTCTAGCGCATCACCTTCCCTGACCCGCACCGCGCCGCTGCCGGAGCCCGCGACCATGGATTTCACCATCTCCCGCCGCGTCGAGGATTACCGCGCGCGGATCGCGGCCTTCGTAGACGCGCATATCCTGCCGGTGGAGGCGGATCGGTCGGCCTATGACGCGCACGGCAATATCGGCCTCGCCGAGCTGGCCCGTCTGCGCGGGCTCGCTCAGGCGGAAGGGCTGTGGTGCCTCCAACTCAAGCCCGAGACCGGCGGCGCCGGGCTCGACAAGGTCGGCATGGCGGTCTGTTACGAGGCGATGAACCGCTCGATCTTCGGGCCGGTGGTGTTCAACTCCGCCGCCCCCGACGACGGCAACATGATGGTGCTGGAGAAGGTCGCCACCCCGGCCCAGAAGGAGCGGTGGCTCGCCCCGATCGTGCGCGGCGAGGTCCGCTCGGCCTTTGCGATGACCGAGCCGCATCCCGGCGGCGGCTCCGATCCCGGCATGATCCAGACCCGGGCCGAGCGGCGGGGCGACACCTACGTGGTCACCGGCCGCAAATGGTACATCACCGGGGCCGAGGAGGCCGCCCATTTCATCCTGATGGCGCGCACCTCCGACGATGCCCGCAAGGGCCTGACCGCCTTCCTGTTCCACAAGGACCAGCCCGGCTGGGAGATTCTACGCCGGATCCCGATCATGGGTCCGGAGGAGCATGGCGGCCATTGCGAATTGCTGTTCGACGGTCTGGAGATCCCGGCCGAAAACGTCCTGATGAACGAGGGCGACGGCCTCAAGCTGACGCAGATCCGCCTCGGCCCGGCGCGGCTGACCCATTGCATGCGCTGGCTCGGCCTGTCGAAGCGCTGCGTCGAGATCGCCCGGGCCTACGCGGGCGAGCGCCACGGCTTCGGGATCCGGCTCGCCGACCGGGAGAGCATCCAGCTCATGCTCGGCGACCTCGCCATGCGGATCGAGATCGGCCGGCTGCTGGTGATGAAGGCCGCCTGGGCGCTGGACCACGGCAGCTTCGCCCGCAAGGAGGTCTCGATGGCCAAGGTCCACGTCGCCAACCTGATCCACGCGGCGGCCGACATTGCGATCCAGATCAACGGCGCCCGGGGCTACTCCACCGACACGCCGCTCGAGTGGATCTACCGCTACGCCAGGCAGGCCCGGCTGGTGGACGGGGCCGACGAGGTCCACAAGATGGTGCTCAACCGCAATCTCGAGGCCGAGGGCGATGCGTTCTGGACTTGGGGTGTCGAGGGGTGACGGTTGGTCGGGGCGGATGGTTTTCCTCCCGGAATCACATCCAACCCGCCCCCTCATCCTGAGGTGCGTCCGCGCAGCGGACGCCTCGAAGGAGGCCTCCAGAGATCGTGCGGCCGGCTGGAGGGCTCCTTCGAGGCCCAGCGATCTCCGATCGCCGGGCACCTCAGGATGAGGGCGCGATGAGGAGAACCGTGCGTCGGTTCCCGCACGGCTCTCACCAGAACAAATCTAGAACTTCGGTATGGGCGGGGAGGTCCGAAAAAATGATCGATGTCGTGATCACCGGTGCGGTCCGCACCGCGATCGGCACTTTCGGGGGCTCGCTCGCTGCGATTCCGCCGGCCGAGCTGGCGGCCCAATGCGTCGCGGAGGCGCTGAAGCGCTCCGGGACCGCGCCCGAAACCGTCGGCCATGTGGTGCTGGGCCACGTCATCCCGACGGAGCCCCGGGATGCCTATATCGCCCGGGTCGCGGCCATCGAGGGCGGGGTGCCCGAGGCGGTGCCGGCGCTCACGGTCAACCGCCTGTGCGGCAGCGGTCTGCAGGCGATCGTCTCGGCTGCCCAGGCGATCATGCTGGGCGACGCAGACGTCGCGGTGGCCGGCGGCGCCGAGAGCATGAGCCGCTCGCCTCATTTGCTGAAGACCGGCCGGTTCGGCCAGCGCATGGGCGACGCGGCCCTGATGGATTACATGGTCGGCGTGCTCAACGACCCGTTCGGCCACGGCCATATGGGCGTCACGGCCGAGAACGTCGCCGAGCGCTACGGCATCTCCCGAGCCATGCAGGACGACTTCGCGGCCGAGAGCCAGGCACGGGCCGCCCGGGCAATCCGCGAGGGCCGGTTCCGCGAGCAGATTCTGCCGGTCGAAGTCCAGCGCAAGCGCGAGACTGTGGCGTTCGACACCGACGAGCACCCGAAGGCCACCAGCGCCGAGGATCTCGCCAAACTGCGTCCGGCCTTCTCCAAGACCGGCAGCGTCACCGCCGGCAACGCCTCGGGGCTCAACGATGGCGCCGCGATCGTGGTGCTGGCGAGCGCGGCGGCCGCCGAGCGCGACGGGGCGAAACCGCTCGCCCGGATCGTCGGCTACGCCCATGCCGGGGTCGATCCGTCCGAGATGGGCATGGGACCGGTACCGGCCGTGCAGCGTCTGCTAAAACGCACCGGCCTGCGCGCCGCCGATTTCGATGTCATCGAATCGAACGAGGCCTTCGCGGCCCAGGCCTGCGCGGTCTCCCGCGCCCTCGACCTCGACCCGGCCAAGGTCAACGTGAATGGCGGCGCCATCGCGCTCGGCCATCCGCTCGGGGCAACGGGGGCGATCGTCACCGTGAAGGCCCTCTACGAGCTGGACCGGGTCAACGGCCGCTACGGGCTCGTCACCATGTGCATCGGCGGCGGCCAGGGCATCGCCATGGCGATCGAGCGGCTGCACTGAGATGGCGGACCTGTTCGATCTCACCGGCCGGCACGTGCTGGTCACCGGCGCGTCGAGCGGCCTCGGCCGCCACTTCGCCGGCACGCTGGCCAAGGCCGGCGCCCGCCTCTCGCTCGGCGCCCGACGCGCCGACGCCCTGGCCGAAACCGTCGCACGGGTCGAGCATGGCGGCGGCGAGGCGCACGCCGTCGTCATGGACGTGACCGACGCCGCGAGTGTCGAACAGGCGCTCGATGCCGCCGAGGCGCGGTTCGGGCCCGTTTCGGTGCTCATCAACAACGCCGGCGTCACCGCCACGAAGCCGGCCCTCGACTTGGATGAAGCCGACTGGGACTTCGTGCTCGACACGAATCTGAAGGGCGTCTGGCTCGTCGCGCAGGCGACCGGGCGGCGCATGGTCCGGCACGGGGCGGGCGGCAGCATCGTCAACATCGCCTCGATCCTGGGCTTGCGCGTCACCGGCGGGCTCGCGCCCTACGCCGCCTCGAAGGCCGGGGTGGTGCAACTCACGAAAAGCCTGGCGCTCGAATGGGCCCGCCACGGAATTCGGGTGAACGCCTTGGCCCCGGGCTACATCGCCACCGAGCTGAACGACGCGTTCTTCGACTCCGAGCCCGGCAAGGCGCTGATCAAGCGCGTGCCGCAGCGCCGGCTGGGCGCGGCCTCGGAACTCGACGGCCCACTGCTGTTGCTAGCGTCGGAGGCGGGCTCGTACATGACCGGCAGCGTCGTCGCGGTCGATGGCGGCCACCTCGTGTCGGGACTCTAGCCGATGGAACAGACGCGGCTGCGCGACTGGATCGCCGGGCATCTCGGCCATCCCGACCTCACCATCGAAGAGATCCGCCCGCTGGGCGGTGGCTCGATCCAGGAAAACCGGCTGGTCCGCTGCCGGATCGGCGATACCGCGCGGGCCTTCGTGCTGCGCATGGACGCCGCCGCGACCATCGCGTCGAGTCGGTCCCGGGCGGAGGAATTCCGCATCCTCGAAACGGTCTGGCAGGCGGGCGTGCGGGTGCCGGAGCCGGTCGGATTCTGCGACGATCCGGCGGTTCTCGGTTCGCCCTTCGCGCTGATGGGCCTCGTCGAGGGCGTCGGCCTCGGGCCGCGCATCGCCAAGGACCTGTCCCTCGGCGGCGACCGGGAGGTCCTGGCCGAGACGCTCGGCCGGGAGCTGGCCCGGATCCACGGCGCCGTCGATCCGCGGGAGCCTCCCGCTGCGCTCGCCTTTCTGGGTGAGCCCGAGAAGCAGCCGGCGCTCGCCGAGATCGCCCGTCTGCGCGCCAGCCTCGACGGGATCGGCGCTCAGCGCCCGGCGATCGAATGGGGGCTGCGCTGGGGCGAGGTCCGGGCGCCGGACTGCCCGGCGCCGGCCCTGGTGCACCGGGATTTCCGCACCGGCAACTACATGGTGGATGAATCCGGGCTCACCGCGATCCTCGATTGGGAATTCGCGGGCTGGGGCGACCCCGCGCAGGATCTCGGCTGGTTCTGCGCCGCCTGCTGGCGCTTCGGCCGGCCGGATCTCGAGGCCGGCGGCATCGGGTCCCGGGCGGCGTTCTATCGGGGCTACACGGAGGAAAGTGGCTGGACCATCGATCCCGAGAGCGTCGCCTACTGGGAGGTGCTGGCGCATCTGCGCTGGGCGGTGATCGCCCTGGAACAGGGCGCCCGCCACGTCTCCGGCCGGGAGTTTTCCCTGGAGCTGGCGCTCACCGGCCGGATGGTGCCCGAGCTGGAACGCACGATCCTGCGGGCGACCGCCCCGGAGCATTGGAGCTGAGCATGCAGGACGAACCCTCCGGCGCCGCCCTCCTCGACGCCGCCCGCCGGGCGCTCACGGAAGAAGTCGTGCCCGGTCTCACCGGCCGGCCACGCTACGTCGCCCTGATGGTCGCCAACGCCATCGGCATCGCCGCGCGGGAGATCGCGCAGGCGGACCGGCTCGGCGAGACCAGCGCGCGGCTCCTCGGTGGCACGGGCGATGATGGGCTGGACGATCTGGTCCGGGCGATCCGAACCGGCGCGCGCGATGCCGATCCGGAGCTGCACGCGGCCCTCAGCGCCGCCGCGGAGGCCGCAGCTGATATCTGGAAGCCGTCGAAGCCCGGAGCGTGACGCTCAAACCCGGGGACATCCAATTCACCCCCCCCTCATCCTGAGGCGGCGCAGCGAAGCGGAGCCCTCGAAGGAGGCTTCCAGCCGGCCGCGCGATCCCTGGAGGGCTCCTTCGAGGCCCGCTGGCGCGGGCGCCTCAGGATGAGGGGGTGGGTGGGATGGCCGGCGTCAGACCGGGTCCGACAGCGCCCGGGCCTGCTCGCGCAGGACGAATTTCTGGATCTTGCCGGTCGAGGTTTTTGGCAGCGGGCCGAACACCACGGTCTTGGGCACCTTGAACCGGGCCATCCGCTCCCGGCAGAAATCGATCAGCTCCCGATCGGTGAGGCTGCCCGCGCCGGGCTTGATCTCCAGGAACGCGCAGGGGCTCTCGCCCCAGGTGGCGTCCGGGCGCGCCACCACGGCCGCCAACATCACCGCGGGATGGCGCATCAGCACCTCCTCGACTTCCAGGCTGGAGATGTTCTCCCCGCCCGAGATGATGATGTCCTTGGCCCGGTCCTTGATTTCGACGGCGCCATCGGGGTGCCAGACCGCAAGGTCGCCGGTGCGGTACCAGCCGCCGGCGAGCGCCCGCGCGGTGGCGTCGGGATTGCCGAGATAGCCCTTCATCACGGTGTTGCCGCGCAGGCAGATCTCGCCGACCGTCAGGCCGTCCTGCGGCACCGGCCGGTCGGTGTCCGGATCGACAACGACCACGCCCTCCAGGGTCGCGAGCGCCACGCCCTGCCGGGCCATCCGGGCGTAACGGTCGTCGTCCGGCAGGTCGGCCCAATCGGGCTGCTCCAGGCAGACGGTGGCCGGGCCGTAGCTTTCGGTGGCGCCGTAGAGATGCGTCACCTGGAAGCCCAGTTCCTCCATGGTGCGGATGATCGTCGAGGACGGCGCCGCCCCGCCCACCGCGCAACGCACCCGCTGCCGGAACGGCACGCGGTCCGAGGCCGGGGCGTGGGCGATCATCGAGAGCACGATCGGTGCGCCGCACAGATGCGTCACGCCGTGCTCGGCGATCAGCGCAAAAATCGCCGCCGGCTCGACCTTGCGCAGGCAGATCTGGGTCGCACAGGCGGCGACGCTCGCCCAGGGGTAGGACCAGCCGCTGCAATGGAACATCGGCAGCGTCCAGAGATAGGCGCTCTCGGCGGTGAGCCCGAAGGTGACGGCGTTGCCGAGCGCCTGCAGATAGGCGCCGCGATGACTGTAGACCGCGCCCTTCGGATCGCCAGTGGTGCCCGACGTGTAGAGCAAGCAGAGCGACTGCCATTCGTCCCTGGGGCCGGGCCAGGCATAGTCCGGGTCGCCCTCGGCGAGCAGGGTCTCATAGGGAATCGCGCCGGCGATGCCGGTGACACCGATCTCCACCACTAGGATCGGCCGCGCGCGATCGGCAAGGGCCCGGGCGGCAAGCGCCCCGTACTCGGCCTCGACGATCAGCACCTGGGCGCCGCCATGATCGAGGGAGAAGGCGATGGTCGCCGGGTCGAGGCGGGTGTTGAGCGGATTCAGCACGGCGCCGAGCATCGGCACGGCGAAATGCGCCTCGATCATCTCGGCGACGTTCGGCGCCAGGATCGCCACCGTGTCGAGGCGCCCGATCCCGCGCCGTGCCAGCCCGGAGGCGAAGCGGCGGCAGCGCCCGTACAGCTCGGCATAGGTCAGGCGCCGCGCCCCGTCGACGACGGCGATCCGCGCGCCCACGGAGGCGGCGGCCCGAGCCAGCAGGCTGACCGGCGTCAGCGGGACGTAGTTCGCCGGCGTTTGGTCGAGCCCCGTCTCGAACGGATGACGGTCGAATTCCCGGGCGCCCGCGCGGGTCGGATCTGTCTCCGTCATCGGTGTGCCTTCTGATCGGGCGGCTGGCGTGGCGTGCGCTCGGCCCTGAGATGACGTCGCGTCCCTCCGGACTGTCAATCGGCGCGCCGGTTACAGGCGGGCTCGGTCATCACACCGCCGCACGGATGTCGAAACCTGTCGAGACGATCCAGGCTCTGTCACGCGGCGGCGGTTGACGACGGAGCCGCCCTGGCGGAATGCGGTTGAGGACGTTCGACGCGCGGGAGAGGCTTGTGAAGGACGACAACCTGCCGATGGTCCCGCCACAGGCTGGACGCGAGATCGCCGAGGGCAGCCTGGCGCGGGTCCGCGAAGCCTATGAACACTTCGCCGAAGCCGGCGAGATGGCGTTGAACGCCTTCGAGACCTCCCTGGCGCAGAGCTTCGATGGCTGGCGCTCGGTGATGGGCTCGAGCCGCGAGACGGCGCACCAGCTCTCCGACAGCAATGTCGCCGGCGCCCGCAAGATGCGCGAGCAGTGGGACGCCGTTGGCGCGCGGCTCTACAACGCGTTCGAGGACAATGCCGGACACGCCATGGCGGCGATGCGCGAGATCGGGCACCGGATGCTGGTCGCCTCGGACACCAATGTCCGCGCCTCCCTGGACTTCGCCGAACGCCTGACGAAGGCGGCCGACGCCCGCGAGGTGGCGGCCTTGCACGTCACCTTCATGCAGGAGCAGTCGCGCCGCCTGACCGACCAGATGGTCGACCTCCACCAGACCACCAGCCGCCTCGCCCGCGAAGCCGCTGCCCGCACGGAAACCCCGTGACCGCGCTCTCCGCTGAGCGGGTCGCGGAGTCCGCACCGGAGCCGATGCCGCGCCTGGACGATCTCAGCCGCGCCGACGCGCCGTTCCGGACCGGCCATTTCGCCGCCTACGCGCCGCACGACTTCCACCGCATCGCCTATGTCGAATGGGGCGATCCGGACAGCCCCCACGTCGTCGTCTGCGTCCACGGCCTGAGCCGGCAGGGCCGGGATTTCGATCCGCTCGGATACAAGCTGGCCAAGATGGGCTACCGGGTCGTCTGCCCCGATCTGCCCGGGCGGGGGTTGAGCGGCTGGCTCAAGGACCCGGAACTCTACGGCCTGCCCCAGTATGCCGCCGACATGGCGGCCCTGATCGGGCACCTGCGGATCAGCGGCAAGATCGACTGGGTCGGCACCTCGCTCGGCGGTCTCACCGGCATGGTGCTGGCAGCCTCCGCCAACACGCCGATCCGCCGGATGGTGATCAACGATATCGGGCCGTTCCTGCCCTGGGCGCCGATCCGCCATATCGGGACGCGGCTGCGCGACGCCCCGCGGCTGCACCACAACCTGGCCTCCGGCGAGTCGCGTCTCCGGACCGTGCTGTCGGCCTTCGGGCCGCTCACGGACGAGCAGTGGCGCCACATCGCCAAGCACAGCTTCTTCCCGGAGCCCAATGGCGGCTGGCGCCCGCACTACGATCCGGGCATCGGCGACGCCTTCCGGCCGGGGCGGGTCTACAGCGTCAGCATGTGGCGCGACTGGGACGCGATCACCTGCCCGGTCCTGCTGCTGCGCGGCGCGCACTCGGAACTGCTCCTCGCCTCCACCGCCGACGAGATGACCCGGCGCGGCCCGCCCACCGAGCGGATCGAAATCCCCGATTGCGGCCACGCCCCCGCTCTGCTCGACGACGCGCAACTCCGCATCGTCACCGACTGGCTCGGCCCAGCCGCCTGATCGGCAAGCCTCCGCATCGGCAAAGCTCGGCACCGGCAGGGCTCGACATCGGAAAGACTCTGCGCGGATCAGATCAGGATCGATCCGAGGTTCGAAAGTCCAGGCGAGGCCGAATCATTTGTGCAGCAGGCAATCGTGCGAACGCGATCGTTGCCGGAAAGTCCCAGCGTGCGTAGTGCGGACCGTCAAAATTGATCCACCGGCGATCTGTGTGCCGATCGCCTTGGCGCGAGCGCAAAACCCAGGCGGCTATGTTCGCCCTGCATGATCATGCAAGCGTGACCATTCGTTGCACACTGGGCTGCACTGTGGCACTAACAGGTGTCACGTCTGGACCTTGGCCGCGTGATGTTGCACCTGTCGGTTGTGAGCGTCGGCCAGGGTCCGCACGACCACGTCTGCGCAACCTGAAGAAGTTCGGACTTCCAACCATGTCCAACCCCACCCCCAAGCCGAAGCAGACCACGGCCATCGATCACGGGGTCGGCAGCCGCATCGCGTTCCTGCGCGCGGCTAACGGGCTGAGCCAATCCGCCCTCGCGAGCGCTTTGGGCGTCAGCTTCCAGCAGGTTCAGAAGTACGAGACCGGCAAGAACCGCGTCGGCGCCGGGCGCCTCCAGGCGATCGCCGAGCGGCTCGGCGTGCCGGTGGCGAGCTTCTTCGAGCCCGAGCCCGAGGCCGCCACCGAGAACGGCCCGGCGCTGCTGCGCGTGGCCGGGGCTGTGGAACTGCTTCGCGCCTACAATCAGATCACCGACGACCAGATGCGCCGGGACGTGATCGCGCTGGTGAAGTCCGCGGCCCGCATCGGCCACGGCACCGCCGACATCGCCGCGCAGCAGCGGTCCGCGACCAACGGCGCTGCCGTACCGTCGGCCTGAGACGGTGGCCGGGGCCGGTTGACCGGCTCCGCCAAACAGCCCACCGCGTCTCGCGAACCGGATTCGGGAGACGCCGGCGATGGCCGCGACACTGCTGACGAACCTGTTCGCCGATCTCGCCTCGACGCGTCCGAGGAGATCGTCACGGTGCTGTATGCGGCGCCGGGCCTGCGGATCGAGCGCATCGTCTCGACCGGGCAGGCGAGCCCTCCGGGCTTCTACGACGACCAGCCGCAGGCAGAATGGGTGGCGGTGCTGGCCGGGTCCGCCGAGCTGCGCTTCGCCGACGAGCCGACAGGGCGCCTGCTCACCGCCGGCGACACAGTCCTGATCGAGCCCCATCGCCGTCATCGGGTCGAGCGCACCGATTCGCCGACGATCTGGCTCGCGATCCATGTCGGGCCGGAAGTCGGAACGGACGAGACGCCGTGAACCCCGTTCAGCCGGCGAAGCGCGCCACCGCCACCGCAGTGTCGCCGTAGACGCGCCGCTCCAGCGGAGCAAAGCCCTCGGGCCAAGCGAGCTGCACGCCCTCGGCCTCCTCCACCACCGCCAGGGCGCCCGGTGCCAGCCAACCCCCTTCGGCCGCGCTCGCCAGCGCCAGGGGCGCCAGCCCGCGATTGTAGGGCGGATCGCAGAAGACCAGGGAGAACGGCGCCGTGGTGCCGGCCGGCCCGAGGCGCGTCGCGTCCCGCCGGAACAGCCGGGTCACGCCCTCGGCGCCGAACGCTTCGATATTGGAGCGAATCACCGCGCGGGCCTCGGCGCCCTCATCGACCAGGAGCGCGTAGGTGGCGCCCCGTGACAGGGCCTCGAAACCCAGCGCGCCGGTGCCGGCGAACAGGTCGAGGACCCGCGCGCCGGTAACAACTTCGTCATAGGCGTGCGTCAGCACGTTGAACAGCGACTCGCGAAGCCGGTCCGACGTCGGCCGGATCGCGTCGGTGCGCGGGGTCGCGAGCTTCCGGCCGCGCCAGGCGCCGCCGACGATCCTCATCGGGCGCGCGGCGGACGCCCACCGCCGCCGCCGCCGCCGCCACCGCCGCCGGGTCTCGCGCCGCCGGGCTTGCCGCCACCCTTGAAGCCGCCGGGACGGCCACCCGGCTTGGCGCCGGGACCTTTCCCGGCGAAGCCGCTGGCGCTCTTGCCCGCAAAACCACCGGGCCTGCCGCCGGGACGCGCTCCGCCCCCGGGCTTCGGGCCGCCGAAGGCCGGCTTGCCTCCGCCGCCGGACCGCTCACCGCGGAAGCCGCTCTGGCCGCGCGGTGCGCCCTCGCCGGACCGCTCACCACGAAAACCGCTCTGGCCGCGCGGCGCGCCCTCGCCGGATCCAGCGCCGTAGGGCCGATCTCCGCGCCCGCCCGGCCGCGCATCACGGCGGTCGTCCCGGCGCGCCTCATCCCGTGGGCCGGACGCACCCCGGGCTGATTCGCGCGGCCCCGAACGGTCGCCGTAGCTCGGACGGTCACCCGCGCCCCGGTCGCCCCGCGGCGACGCTCCGCGGTTGCCCCAGCTCTCGCGATCCGGACGGCCCGCTACACTCCGTTGGCCGCCCTCGGGCGCGCCGCGGTCGGCGTAGCGGCGGCGCGGCTTCTCTTCCACGGCCGGCGCGGCCGGGCTCGCCGACAGGCGTTCAACCACGACCCGGCGATCGCCCTTCTGGAACGACCCGACCCGCTCATGGCCGCGCTCGGCCGCAGCCGCCTGCGACGCGCGCGGATCCGCGCCCCGGCGCGGGACGCGGGCGGCGTGCGGCTTGCCGGAATCCTCGTCGGCCCGCCAAGCCGATTTGCGCGGGCCGGACCCGGCCCCGCCGGTGGAGACCCGGGGCGCCGGCGCGGGCCGCGCAGCGTTTCGGCCGGCGGACGGCGCCCGTTCGGACTTTTCAGCCTTCTTGGGGCTGCCGAAGGCGCCGATCGGCTCGCGCACCGGGCTCTCGAAATCGACCCCGGCCTGTTCGGCCAGCGCCTTGCCGAGCTGATCCTTCAGCACGCGCATGCGCACCTCCTCGACCAGGCCGACTTCCAGATCGCCGAGCTGGAACGGGCCGAAGGACAGCCGGATCAGCCGGTTCACCGACAGGCCGAGATGCTCGAGGATGCGCTTGACCTCGCGGTTCTTGCCCTCGCGCAACCCGAGCGTCAGCCAGAGATTGTCGCCTTGCACCCGGTCCAGGGTCGCGTCGATGGGGCCGTATTCCATCCCGTCGATGGTCACGCCCTTGGCGAGGGTGTCGAGTTGGGCCTGATCGGTGTCGCCGTGGGCACGGACGCGGTAGCGGCGCAGCCAACCGGTATCGGGATGGGCGATCACCTTGGCGAGGCCGCCATCATTGGTGAGGAGCAGAAGCCCCTCGGTATTGATGTCGAGGCGGCCGACCGCGACCACCCGGGGCAGGTCCTCGGGCAGGACCTCGAAGACCGTCTGGCGGCCTTCCGGGTCGCGGGCGGTGGTCACGAGGCCGCGCGGCTTGTGAAAGATCCACAGGCGGCTGCGCTCGCGCGCCGGCATGCGCTCGCCGTCGATCAGGATCGTGTCGTCGTCGGTGACGTTGCGGGCCGGCGAGGTCAGGGTCTCGCCGTTGACGCTCACGCGTCCGGCCAGGATCATCGCTTCGGCGTCACGCCGTGAGGCGATGCCGGCCCGGGCCATCGCCTTGGCGATACGCTCGCCCGGCGGGGTCGGGGCGTCGGGCTCGTCTGCGACCGGCTCGGCCGTCGCTTTTCGAGGCGGGCTCGCCGCGGAAGGGTCTTCGGGCTTCGTCTCGGATTCGCTGCCCACATCGGTGGCGGGCTTCCAGCGCTCGGTTCGCGTGGTCTCGGTGTCCGGCTGGGCGGGCGCCCCCGGGACATCGTCTTTCGGCAAGTCACTCATGCGCCGGCCTTACCAGAGCCGGCCCGGACAGGCGAGACGGGTTGAGCCGCGGCAAAGGAATATGCGCTCAGCCCAACAAAACGGGGCGGCCCGAATGGACCGCCCCCGATCCTACGCCGTCAGGCGCGTCGTCAGAGCCTGGGGGAGCGCCCGCGCATCACGCCGAACACGGCGGAGACGAGGAACAGGGCGATCGCCACGAAGAACACGATCTTGGCCGCCTCGATGGCGGTACCGGCGATGCCGCCGAAGCCCAGGAGCGCCGCCACGAGAGCGACGACGAGAAACGTGATAGCCCAACCGATCATGGCAACCTCACGAAAGTCACGCGGTTCGGGATCGGAACCCGCCGCGGGCGGATCCC